>JAFRJA010000080.1 GCA_017432545.1 Erysipelotrichaceae bacterium | reverse complement strand
TGAAGATCAATGGGCTTCGTAAGAAGTCTGCTATTATTGTCAACCCTTATAGGGAAGCCTTATTCTTACAGGCTTATCCACTTAGCCGCTACCGTATTGAGTTTACACTCTTTACGCTACTTAATGTTTGTGTGTTCTTATGTGTTCGGTTTGAACTTAATCTTTTTAAGGAAGTCTGACCTGCACTTAATGTTTTACCTGAGTGATGATCTGCACCTGGAACCACATACATTAACATTTCAAAGAACTGCTTATATTCTAACATCTGATAGCGGTTCACCCAAAGAAGCTAAAGACTTCCTGGTTTTCCCGCAAGGATTGTATAAACTATGATCGGGAATGATCGATCGTGCTGCGAACTTATTCAGCGATACATATGAATCCAAACAAAAATCACCGTAAAGGTGATTCAGACTGTTATTTTACTGCTTGCGGGTTCTTCCAGCATCTCAGGGTGCTGAAGGATATGATCGATCATCTGTACGGATCTTGCGAAATAGAAACCATCGGCGATCCTTTCATCGATCGTGACACCAAACGAACAAACTTTTCTAAATTCTTCTGTTCCATCATCATTGATCTTTTTTTCATTTACGATCTCACCGATCGTCGTCAGTGAGGAACAGGTCCCGAAATCGGCCAGATTATGATAGATCGCTCCACACTTAATTGAACCGAGATTGGAAATGATCATACTGGAGAAATAGATGTTGTTGTCGGTCATCGACTTTGGAAGCATGCCGTGCTTGCCAAAGAAACCTGCCAGCCCCATGATCGGAACTCGGATAAGATTGGGAAGCTTGCCCAGCATATCGGCGACATTGTTTGCTCCGGCTTTTTCTTCTTTGACGTTCCGTACTTTATCGACTATTTCCGCCGTCTTGCGGGAAATGCTTTCAATATTGTCGTTTTCTTCGATTGGGACCACCAGCATCATTTCTTCCGCGCTGTCTTCAAAAGATACTTTTGCCGCAAACGATAACAGGACCTCATTGTGTTCATACATATGCCTGTTTGCGATGAAACGGTTCAGATAAGGTCGGTTATACATGACTTTGGCTATGGCGGTCAGAAAAGCGTGGAAGTAGGTATAATGAATCCCGTTTTTCTTACTTTCTTCTATATATCTGACCAGTTTTGTCACATCAAGATTCTGATTGATATAGACTTCGTTTTCTTTGCGGGTTGGTTTCAGATCGATCATACACTGTTTCAGGGAATCGACTCTGACTCTACGGGCACTATTGCTCATAGCTGGTCTCCTTTCAGAAGTATTAATGGCAGTATTCTATCACGAAAGTGGGTATATAGTCTTTTTTATTAACTGAAACGCTGACTTGATGTATAAGTGATACTTTGTAGAATGTAATTTATCAGAAACAGAAGGCGGCAGAAATGCTTGCAGATTATATCAATAATAAACCCACCATTGAAACAGATCATCTGATCTTAAGACCGATGAAAGAAGTCGATGTTCCTGCTTTGAAGAAATGGCTGCCGGATGAATCGATCTATACCTGCTGGGGCAAAGGCCAAACAAGGCAGAACAGAATTCGGAGCTTCTGTTTGAGAAGCCAGATAGACCAACAAAGAGTTTTCATCTGGGCATTGCTGAAAAAGAAAACAATGAAGTGATCGGTGATCTGCATGTCTATCTAATCGAGAATGATCGAATGGCCCAGGTTGCGATCCGCTTGGCAAAAGATAAACATAACAAGGGTTATGGAACAGAAGCGCTCCTGGCCATGACCAGATTCTGTTTCGCGAATACAGAGCTACAAAGATTATGGACGCAGGTCGATGTAAGAAATACGGCTTCCTCCCGAATGCTTGAAAAGTGCGGCTATATAAAAGAAGGAATGACCAGACAGGGAAAAATGGTTAATACCTGGTGTGACTACTACATATATGGGATCCTGGCATCAGATTTCGGGCAACAGAGAAAATGACAGTTCGTAATAGATTGAAGAATTCGCGTCTGTTTCAATCATCATCAGACCATGCACTGAAATGCGAAAGGGACTGTGAAGTCCCTTATCTATCTATTGGCCTTACATCTTCTGTTTTAGCCTGTTCAAGCTGTTTCTCATCGATGTAAGAATTGTTGTACATGGTGCTTAAGACCCATTCCTGTCTTTGCTTGGCTAGGTCATAGCCATCAGAGAGCTGATAGACGGCCGGCGCATTCGGTATCCCCGCCAGCATCGCTGCTTTAGCGACACTGAGATCATTTGGTTCAAGGCCATAATAACCTTCGGAAGCATCTTTGATCCCCCAATAGCCATCGCCGTAGTAATTCATGTTGGCATACAGCGCAAAGAGCTCTTCTTTGCTGTATTCTCTCTCCAAAGCCATCATGATGAATATCTCTGCCATCTTCTCTTCCAGGCCATTGACGCTTCCGCCCAGATAGAGATTCTTGGCGATCTGTTCGGTGATCGTTGAACCGCCTTCGATCACATCTCTGGCTTTGAAGTTGTGATACAGAGCTCTGAACAGCGCTACAAAGTCATAACCCTGACGGGAGAAGAAGCGCTTGTCTTCGACGGAGATGACCGCATTGACGAAATCTTCATCGATATCTTCAAACTTCACATAACCGTCCTGGCTTGTATATTCACTTATCGCTTCAGAAAGAGGTTTTGATTCTATCTCTCTTTCATAACGAAAGTGTCCCTGTACCAGCAGTGTGGCAATTACTGTTACAAACAGAAGTAACAGAATCAAAAAGATCCTAAGCAGTTTTTTGTTCATTCAAGATTGAGCTTCCGATCTAAAATGTACCAGGTAATAACGGAATACAAAGCCGCAAAGAAGACCGGTATCAGATACCAGAAGATATTATTGAACGGCTTCTCGAAACGGATCCCGCTCATGACCAGATTCAACAATGAAGAACGAAGTGTTGATACGACTACGAAGAAAGCTACGATGATCAGTTTCTTGTACTTATCAAACATATGTGCTATCGCAAAAGCCGCATAGATCAGACAGGTCGAAGAGATCATCTCCAGTACGACATATAACTGGACCTTTAAAGCTGCAAATAATACATCTTTTTCGATCAGGCCGAAAGCACGGAACATTTCCGAAAAGAATTCTCTGACATCTTCAACGCTGCCCATGAATAAGCCCATGATGATAAAACAGACGATCAGTAAGAAGCCTTCCATCATGCCCCAGATCAGAGCGTTTATGACTTTGGCGGCGATATGAGTTGCGGTATCGACCGGTAAGGAAAAAGACAGATATCCTTCATTCTTTAGTAAACCCTTGGTGAAACGGCTGACGGCGAAGAACACCGTCGCAAACATCGAACCGAATAAAGCCGTCATGAATAAGAAGGTAAAGATCGTAAAAATGAGACCTTCTTCAATATTAAGTTTTACCATCAAAGAGAACAGTGCTGTCAAAGCGATCGTTGCCAGGAAAATAGGCAACATCGAATGACACATCGCTTTGAAATCATATTTGATCAGTTTTCCTAACATCTGAACACCTCCCTGAAATATTCATCAACACTCTTACCGGTTGATTCCTTCAATTCATCAACACCCTGATGTAAGACGACCTGACCTTCTTTAAGGAAGATCGCTTCATCCAGAACGTTCTCGACATCTGCGATCAGATGCGTTGAGATCAGAACCGTCGCATTCTCATCATAGTTGGAGATGATCGTGCGCAGGATATAATCTCTGGCTGCCGGGTCTACACCGGCGATCGGCTCATCCAGCAGATACAGCTTTGCGTGTCTTGACATCGTCATGATCAGCTGGACTTTTTCCTTGGTCCCTTTGGACATCTTCTTCAAAGGCATCTTCATATCGATGTTGAGGGATTCCAGCATCTCAATAGCTCTGGCTCGGTCAAAATCAGCGAAGAAGTCTTCAAACATGTCCAGGAGATCCCCCGAATTCATCCAATCCGGCAGGTAGTTGCGATCAGGCAGATAGGATACCATCGCCTTGGTCTCGGGTGAAGGTTCCTTGCCGCAGATCGTAATACTTCCTTCGGTAGGTACCAGTAATCTTGAAGCCAGTTTGATCAGCGTGGTCTTACCGGAACCGTTAGGTCCCAATAAACCGATGATCTTGCCCTCTTCAAGATTCAGATTGACATGATCCAAAGCCTTAACAGGTCCATAAGACTTACTCAGATCATTACAAACCAATGTTTCCATTCTTATTTATCCTCCCATCTTTTCACGGCATCTTTGATTGTCCGATCTTCCATGCCAAGTTTCCTGAGCTTAGCAAAGAATTCTCTTATACTCTGTTCAGAGAGATCCTTTCTAAGCTCCTGTATCTTCTTATCATCGATACTGACAAAACGACCGCTCGTCCTCTCGCTTTGTACCAACCCCTGTCTTTCCAGTTCAGCGTAGGCCCTTTGAACTGTATTGGGATTGACGCCTGCTTCCATGGCCAGGTCTCTGACCGCCGGAAGCCTGTCTCCACTTTTGTATTTTCCGGAGACGATATCGGTCTTCATCATTTCAATGATCTGAAGATAGATAGGTACATCATCAGAAAATTTCCATTCCATACACACATCCCTTTCTTTCTTGGTTGTATTAATACACTAATACAATAGTACATCTCTCTGATCTTGTCAACATCTTTCAGAAAGATTTGGAATTTAGTGTAAAAGAAAAACCTTTTTTCAATCACAAGGTCATCCTGTTGCTTATATTTAAATATTATATAAAAATTTGAACGATCACCATTCTATATTTTTTAAAGGGTCATCACTCAGTCTTCTCATCTCATAGGTTTCGTCGTCATAAGATACTCTTCTGAAGAACTTGTTGCATGATCGGCAGCGATAATAATCTATAGCGCACAAAAATGAAGCTGTTACCTGATAAGAAATATTGCCGGACTCACTCTCGTTGCACCAAGGACAACAGATCGTATCGCCAAATACATCCTTATAACCGCCGCCTATCCTGTTTAATACTTCATCAGGAAGGCTTTTCTGAAATTCTTCAACATCGACGCCATTATCCGCAAGCATCTTGGCTACTTCCACATCAGATTTACAGGTCTTGAGTTTTTCTCTCGGTTCATCGGAAATCTGAATCATTTTTTCCTCCTTTTCTGATAAACCATTCTTTCGTGATTTTATGTACGTTAAACAAAAGAAACAGAGCAGTATTTTTTTATACTGCGGAAGTTCTATCCCGCCATGACGATGTTAAAATTACAGTATGAGTAAAACAACTTTCCGCAATATGATCGCCTATGAGATCTATCCTACTTCTTTTTATGATTCCAATAACGATGGTATCGGTGATCTTAAGGGAATTACTTTAAAACTGGGTTACATAAAAGGAATGGGCTTCAATGCGATCTGGTTGAACCCTTTCTACTGTTCACCATTCAATGACGGCGGTTATGACGTTGAAGATTTCTTCAAGGTCGATAAACGCTTCGGCACATTAAATGATTTTAAAAACTTAATTAAACAGGCTCATAAAAAAGATATAAAGATCATCCTTGATCTGATCCCCGGACATGCCGCTTTAACTAATAAAGAATTCTTAAAAAGTGCTGAACCAAATCCAAACGAATACAGTGATCTTTTCATCTGGAACGATAATCCCTGGTCTAAATCAGACAATCTGATCTCCGGAATGTTTGACAGGCACGGCTGCTACATGGTCAACTTCTTTACCCATCAGCCCGCCTTCAATTATGGGTTTAAACAAATCAAAGAGCCTTCCTGGCAGATCTCCTATAAAGACAAAAGGACTTACAAGGCAAGAGAATATATCCTCAAAGTGATGCGTTTCTGGCTCTCTAACGGCGCTGATGGTTTCAGAGTCGATATGGCTGATTCTTTGGTCAAAAACGATGATGATAAATCAGCTACTATCGAAGTCTGGAACTATCTGTTCAAGAAGATCAGAAAAGAATATCCGGATGCTTTCTTTGTGAGTGAATGGTCGTATCCGCAAAGATCATTTAAAGCCGGTTTTGACGCTGACTTCGTACTTGATCACTGGGACAATTTCTATCACCGTCTTTTCAGAAGTGATGATTCTTCAAGAGGAACTTCGATCATCAACGGCGGTGGCGATGTTGAATTTGTTTTGAAAGACATGATAGAAAGATTTGACCAGGCTGAAAAAAACAAGAGCTATCTCGCTTTGATCAGCGGCAATCACGACACCTGGCGGATCGCCAATTATCTTGACCATGATCAGTTAAAACTGTTCTATATGTTTCTGTTCATGATGCCGGGTATTCCTTTTATCTTATATGGTGATGAACTGGAAATGAAGACCAACAAGGATCTTCCTTCCAAAGATGGCGGCTACCAGCGGACCGGTACCCGTATCCCGATGATCTGGGACGACAGCAAACCATATCATGGCTTTACGACACAGAAACCGTATCTGCCTTTCTATAAAGAAAACAGGATCTCTGTTTCTAAAGCGATCAAAGATCATAACTCCCTTTATCATTTCGTAATTGAACTGATTAACCTGAGAAAGAATATAAAAGACCTCTCTGATCCGCATGTGGAAATTAAAGAGGAAAACAGAGTCTTCGTCTTTGAAAGAGGTAAATACAGATTGATCATGAATATGTCTGATAAACCATATTCATATAAAGGAAAAGTTATCTTTTCTACTTGTGTATTGGAAGGAACATTATCTTCAGGACACGCTGTACTGATCAAACCATAAAATATAAGAAGGACTAATTAATGATTGAAATAATCGTAATCAATAAAGATGTAACAGAAGCGGCTGTCAGAGAAAAATACAGACGGATCACCTTGAGACTGATAGAAAAAAATATCTTGGTCACAACAATGGAGAGCTGTACCTCCGGGCTCATCGCTTCTCTGTTAACGGACACCGAAGGATCTTCAGCCATCATCAAAGGCGCCTATGTGACCTATAGCAATGAGGCTAAGATCAAAAACGGTGTACCAGCAGAAATAATAAATACTTTCGGTGTTTATTCCAAAGAGACGGCTTTAGCCATGGCCAAAGCATCCAAGGAATCATATCAGGCTGACATCGGCATCGGGGTCACCGGCAGTTTCGGCAACATCGATCCCAACAACCACGACTCTGTACCGGGAGAAGTATATTTTGCGATAGCTGATGATCTTGAAGCTGAGGCTTATCACTGTCTGATCCCGCCCCAGATCTCAAGGCTGAACTATAAACTGTTCATGGCTGATCTGATAGGTGATAAGCTGTTGGAACGGATATAAACCACAATAAAGGGGCAAGTTCTGCCCCTTATTCAATTCCGGTTACAGGTATTCTGTAAGATGTACCAGATGGCCTTTCACTTATCCTTATTCTGACCTGAATATCACCATCAGAGAATTCGACTTTCAGGAGGTGATCGCCATTACTCAAGGTATTGAGATATGAGGGCTTGAGCTTAAGTCTCAATGAACCTTTACTCACATCATAATTGCCTATCGCTACATCTTTGTTGTCCATCTTGAGACTTCTGAATTTGGTGTATGTCTCAGAATCATCGATCTTGTTTCTGAAGACAAGAAGCAGATCATCACTACTTCCCTTGATCCATTCTTTGCCTGCTCCTTCAACACATTCATAATCGTTGCCTTCGCTGACAATTATCCGGCATTTTTTCTGTACTATTATTTCTTTCTGTTTTTCAACATCAAAACAGTTTGCCGTAATAGTGAGGTCGGTCTGACCGGTTTTTAAACCTTTGACGACACCGTTTTGATCAACAGTGGCGATACTATAATCATCAAGATCAAAAGCGAGATAACCGTAATCGGCTTCTTCAGGAACGATCTTTACTTCAATGTGACCATGTTTACCTACCTTAACATTCAGCTTCTCAGGTACTTCGATCGATTCATAGTAAGGGCGTCTCTCAACCGCAGTAACAGTATATGATCCTTCTGCGCCTGAGGCCAGAGTGGCGGTAATTGTTGCGCTGCCTAACTTCTTCAAAGTAACTGTTCCGCTATTATCAACGCTTGCGATATTCCCGTTAGAGCTTCTCCAGGAAACGGATTGATCCTGGGCATCTTCCGGGAATAGCGTAAACCTCGGCCAGAGTCTGTCACCGACTTCACCATATACATCCTTTTTTAAGAAGATTATTTCGTTGGCTTTGGTCGCGTCTTCCTTGGAGACAAAGTGAGCTGTCAGAGTGCGATCGTAAGAAGTGTCAACCGTTTCTTCAATGATGTTTCCGTTTTCATCCAGCCAGCCTAAGAAGATATAGCCTTCCTTTTCAACTTTATAGAGATTTACGTATTCTTTTTTCAGATAGTATTGTCTTTTATCCAGCTTGCCGTCGATGATGAAATCGACTTTATGGATCATGTTATCAAGTTCATCGATGTGTTCATCAAAATAACTGATACGATAAGCGATCCTTTCTTTCAGATCTGCGATCTCTTCTTTGTAGACGTTTTTACTTTTGTCATACCAGAACGCATAGTCATCGGCCTGGGATTTCTTGTTTTCTTCATAATACTGATCGATCAGCCCGCCATCAGCGATCATATCGACGACCATCGGTCTGATCGTGCTCTTCCATCTTTCCTTTACGGCTTTGACGAATTCCGGATCCTTCAGCATTGCTTTAAACCAGACATCATCCAGTATGAATTCATTCAAAGGAGTATATCTCTGTTCCTCAGTATAAATGGTGTCAGTCAAGTCTTCACCAAAACTCTTGTCATAGTCCCAGATCGGTCCATAGAAGATCTTGCCCATTTCTTTTAAGCTACCATCTTCATTGAAACTGTCTCTGACTTTATAAAAATAGTGGCTGCCTGTGCCATAGGCATCGACATTTGCCGTGAATTCGTTTATCAGCAGATAATCGACTGCAGTCGCCAGATCGACATAATCCCGGTAATAAATTCCTTCTTCGTTGGTCTGATCTTCACCATATAAGGCGTCTTCAAAACCCTGCAGATGATTACGGATATAATTTTTCTGGGTGTCGTTGTCATAGCCGTCATCACCGGTATCAAATGATGGTGTATCATTGGCAAGCAATGCGCCATGATTTGTCCTGAAAGCATCCGGTGTAAGGAAACGCTGCTGACCTCCCTGGATCAGATAGCCGCCGGTAATGGTCTTTTCATCGGTATCGTTCTCTTTCAGTTCATCGATCTCCAGACGATTATCACCTACTCTTACCTGTTCTGCCAACATATAGTTGCCCAGGTAATATTGTCTGCCGTTAGCCACATCGTTCATATAGACTTCGACATTCACACATTCCGGTGTAAAGTCAAAGCTTAATTTATCGCTCATATAAGCTACGATCCTGTCTTTCAACAGTGTCTTATCCAGATAGTTTGCCAACAGGACCCAGTGCTTGTTTTTGCCCATACCAAACAGATTGGTCTTGCTGTCGAGCTTGATCTTATAAGGTTTCTTAGGCATCCTCCAGCTGGAGTTTCCACGACCTCTTATTTCTAACTTGAGACCTTCAACATCCGTTGCCTTATACTCTGGTTTCTCTATGTAACTGTAGTTGTCAGGGAAGACGATATCCATCGATCCTTCACAAGTCGTTTTGTGTTTCTGATCGCCGTTCATTTCTTCCATACTTCCATCAGTTATGTTGATGACGATGATCGGCAGTCCGTTACTGTTTTTATCCTTAATGACAAACTTCACTTCAACGCTCTTTCCGCCTTTAAAGTATGCGGTCAATTTGTGTTGCCCTGCTGCAAGCGTATTTAAATATTCAGCTTTAAGAGTGATCTTTAATGAACCGCTTAGTGTATAATTATCCGGATCTAAAGCCTCATCAGAATCAACGGTAATGTGATCAAAATTCTGACCGGCTTTTTCTTCATCGCTGTTATGTTTAAATCCGAACTCAAGATTCATTGAAGAACCCAGAAGCCAGATCTGATCATCATAACCATCACTCGCTTCATAATCATCCAGAGCGATCGCTGTTATTAAATAATTATTCAATGACAGTTTATCTCCGTCATCATTTATCTCATAAGTATTCATAGCTGCCTGTTCCTCGTTAACAAACAGAACTGTATCGTTATTAAACAGATAACCTAAGACCGGCTCGATCTTCGCTGCAACGCAATAGTCCTTTCCCGCTTCAAAGCTGCCGGTGAAACAGTCGGTATCATCATTATTGTTGTAATAGAATTTCTGCTGTCTTTTTATGGAGTTATCTTCACCATAAGAAACAGTAGTAATATGGTATTTGTTTTCTGCGAATTCAATTTCCGGCATTGGATCCTGAGTATATGCCAGGTGTTTGCCTGGATCATCCGGATCTTCATCAGCAGTCACCTGTGTACCGGCTAAAGGGTTTTTGATTGTTACTTCAACTTTATCAAGAACGGTTTCCCATAAGGCGTAATAAACATCGCCATCAGCGATCGCGCTTGATTCTGAACCATTATATTCTTCCAGTACCTCTTCTTTATTCCGGTAATGGGTAATGTCGTTTTCTGCTACCCGATATGGTTTCTGATTGTTGTGGAATCCGCTTTCATCAACGGACGTAAGTAAAGATTCACTGGCCGTTGCAAGGATATCTTTGACACAAAGTTCACCATCACCTATTGTCAAAGTTACAACATGACTTTCTTCGCTTTCTCTTTCTGCGATAACGGCCGGTGAATACTGTTCATTGAAATAAGCGACAAATCTTCCTGCTGCACTTTCATGTCCTTCACCTATCTCAATGGTTACTGTTTTATTATCGGCAGATATACTCGAAGGTAAAAGTCCTGACAGTATCAAAACAGACATGATCACGATAATAAGTTTTCTTCCCCTTAATCCTTTGAACATATTGTTTTCCCTTAAATGTTACTTTTATTATAAACAAAATAAAAACAATCTTTTTCAGATTGCCCCAACAAGAATATTGTCTCATATTTTTTTGTAAAAAAACAGACTTTAAATTTCAAACAGAACTGCTAATATAAAGGTACAAAGAGAGAGAAAAATAATTAATGGATCTGCGGGGGCGCAGATCAGAAATGAGGAGGATTTAATCATGAAGGAGATTCTGAAAGAAATTCATTAATCCCTCATTGACCTGATAATCAGCGGGCAATGAGTGGTAATCAGCTGATTAGAAGGAGAATCCTTATGGAGGATACACCAACAATCTAACCTGTGCCTGATCCGGTGAAAAATCAGGCGTAATAATAAATTAAAATTAAATATATATATTAATGCACGTATAGTGTAAGCTGAATAGTTATTCGATATAACCAGAGGTGCAAGAGGCACATAATAAAAACAAATCGATAATTATACAAGGACTGGAAAAATCCAGTCCTTTTATTTTAGACGCAGTAATTCATAAATCAGCGCAAAAGCTTCTCTGGTGTAATAGTGAGGCAGAAGCACGAACAATCCGTGCCCACCTTTTACTGAGACGTCTTTATAGCCCAGTTTGTGCGCAATATAAGCGCCGCGATACAGATGATAATCAGCTGAAACGATGACAACGCTTGCTTCATCAAGAGGCTTTTCTTTTGTGATCGGTTCTCTGGCGTTTGTAAGGTTTTCCAAAGTTGATTTACTTTTATCTTCTAAGATGATCCTGTCTTCTTTGATCCCTTTTTTCTTGAGATACTCTGCGCCACCTTTGGCTTCTGACATCGGTTCATTATAACCCTGGCCACCCGTACAGATGACTTTAGTATTAAGGTTTTCTTTCAGATATTCATAAGCCGAATCAAGCCTGGCCTGATAGTCCATTGAAGGACCGGTGTCTTTGATCTGTGAACCCAGAACGATCAGATAATCGGCGTTCTTTTTAGGTTTACTATGGGCATAGGAAATGATCCTGATCTCCATTAAGATAAAACACAGAAAAACGATACCCAGAAAGATCAGTAAAGCTTTGGCGATCCTCTGGTCCATCTTTTCATATAACATCGTAAATAAAAGAAGCGTTATACCTGAGATCAGATAAAACAGATTGAACAGACGATTGGTTCCGATCAGCGATATGACAATCAGTCCGTAGATAATAAAGACGATTGATAATATTTTTAAAATATTTAGAATGTTTTTCATCTTTTAAGACTGATATCCTACTTAAAAACATCTTATTCTCACATATATATTGGTTTTGTCTTGCACTTTCATTATATACCAATGTATGATATCAGCAATTTGCGTTTATGGGTCGATAAAAAAACACAGGACATACTCTTATCCTGTGTCATAAGCAGAAAGTGATAAGTTCACTTAACGTGAGCGCAAGCGAACTTTTTTATGATGCGGGTAAAGCGTGTTAAGAATGTCTTTATTCCGCTTTACTTGAATCGGTTTTTTCAGATCTTCTCAGAATTTTACCGGCACATCCAGGGTCCTGTTTTTCTGCCAGCGCAGAATAATGATCACCGTCAGGATTCCTGCAGCGATGAAATGGAGTGAAGCAAAATTTCCCAGGATAACAAAAAGTTGATTTGGGTCTTCGACCCCCATCAGGCCGTTGGCGATCGAGTGGTAGACAACCGGTATCAGTATGCTTAGCAGAAGATTTAGCTTCGATCCTGTCACCCGATATTTGCCATAGAAATAGCCCATTATGACCCCAAAGATAAAATGAGCCGGGGACAGAACGCGCAGGATCGTGATCAGCACACTTTCACTGGCAGAGAAAGCGATATTCTCCAGCAGTTCAAAAGTGATCCCGACAAAGGCAAACGAGATGACGCAATCCATCCAGGTATGGATCATGCCCTCTTTTCGGATGGCCCATCTGCAGGTCAGACATTTGAGGCCTTCTTCCAGAAGACCGGCCGAAAAAAACATGGTGATGATCGACCAGAAGGCCCTTGAAAACATGTTGAGATCAGTAATATGCAGCATTTCCTTAATTGCCAAGGGGTTGGTTTTAGCCGCCTCGATCACTTCTGAAAAGTCTGATAGTAAGCCGGCGCGGGCTAAGGAGATCGCTGCTGAGATCGGCATGGAAACAAGAGACGAAACAATGACACTGATGATAGCAGCTATGATCAGGCGTATGATTCCCCATTTAGGAAAAGGTGCTTCCTTCTTGGGACGAAGGATCAGCCAATAGAGAAATAAAGCAGCAGGAATGCCAATAAGACCCATAAGAGACTCCTTTCAGATAAGTTTATGAGCACACAGATTTACTTGTGCTTCTTGTCGAATTCGGCAACATCATCGCGTTTCACTTCGTCAAACCAGTGCAGTTTTTTCGCGGCATAAAGGACAAATAAGAAGAACAGTATCTTGAAAAACAGATTGAAGAGCGTTTCCGGTACTGTCTGCACCGCACTCACCGCGCCAAATCCGAAACCAGCCATATAGATCTCGGTCATGTTGTTAAGGATGTGCAGAGCCGAAGGCGCTTCGATGCCCTTGGAAAAGACACAGGTAAGACCATAAATCAAAGCCGATACAGCAATACCGATGACACCGATGATATTGTAGTTGTGAGTCAGGGTAAAACACAGGATCTGGACGATCAGACCGACCAGGGACATATTGAACCAGCTGCCTGCCGTCTGCATGATGAAACCCCGATACATCATCTCTTCGGCAACTCCCTGTAACGGAACAAAGAGAGAGAGGATCAGAAAACCGCCCAGTGTAAAACGGATACCGGTATTTCCCTTCAAGGCAAACCGGATGATGCTTGGAATACCGAATACAACAAAACCGACTCCCAGCATCCTGAAGAAGTTCTTCCAGCGCCAGCCGCCCATTGAAGAAAAATAGGATGAAACAGGACGATCCTTGACGATCAGAGCTGCAAAGATCAGACACGGTATAACGATTGCTGCCATCGCGCCATTATAGAATGCACCAGGTGCTGAATAGAAATCCATGTCATCATAGCCGTGGTCGGAAACCACTGTCTTGAATATGACTTTTGTGATCAGCTCGATACCAAACATGGATATTAAAAGAAAAACAGCGAAAAGCACAGCTACCAGAAGCGGCTTATACCATCTGTATGCTTTGAATCTTCGCGGATAAGTGATGTAATCACGTTCTGTAAATGTTCTCATGATCGTGTATCCTTTCTGAAACCATGTATTATTCATTACTATAAGTCTGTTCTTCTTTGGAATAGTTTGCAGACTGATATTCTGACTTTTTGGAATACAATAGTTTTCTTTGAAAACATTATTTCATAACCTGTCTATAAATAACAATCTATTGTAATAAGAATAATGTAGTTGAAAAAAGAAGATCTTTTCTATCTGCCCAAAAGCCTTTTTATCTGTTTCAGGTGTCGTGATAGCTGCACTGTCACAGTGTTGAATTATCAGGTGGATAGAAAAATATAACACTGATAGATACGGGTAGACCGATCTTTTTCAGACTGTTGTTTATCAGTTTATTTTTAACAGAAATTAGAAACGGCTATTAAGAGACAGGCATTTATAACGACAGACAGACACAGAAGACATATGTGTACCGGGAAGGTCAAATATGTCTGATGTCATCTGATCATCATTTGCTTAGCAGATAAATATTATTTAGATCTCTAAATTATAAGTCTGCAGATTTTAATAGAAAAAAGAATATAAAAGATATTACTGGTAACCACAAAGCAGGCTCTACTGAATTATAGCAGCTTGCAGAAGTGTATAATAATAAACAGGAGACAAAAAATGGATAAGAAGAAATTTGAAGAACTGAATGAGCAATTGCTTATGTCGATCAGCGGAGGCGGCGATGGAAATCGCGCTTATACGAAGAAAATGCTGGATGAGGTTGTACCGGTATATCGCGTAATGTATCCTGAAACCAGTCTTGATTATTTTCTGACTAATGTTTTTCGTAAGTCATATCCGAATTTACATCTTGAAGCCAGAAGCGAAGAAGAGATAGAAGAATACAGGGAATATATAGCTCATTATTGGGAATAAAGTTTCCCTGAACACAACAGAAGAACAGTCTAGTCATCTTTTTTGTTAAGTTGATGATAATTGAAAGAGATATGCAGGCAGCAGACGCCAATGTTTTCTTAACTTTGCCATGATGCGTTTATTTTATTGACTGGTAAACACAACACGTGGTAAGCTACAGGCATAAGCAATAGCTGTTGTGATCGTGGAGTGATTATACTAAAAAAGGAAACCAGTAATTATGGATAACAAAAAGACAATCGAGGAAGATATTTTAAGAAAGATTAATGGCGGTGAAGGCGTTATAGATGATCTTGTCAGCTTCTTTGGCGGTTATGCCGAAATGAAAGCACAGCTTAATGGTGTATTAGAAGCAAACGTATGCCCGAAATGCGGCAAACAGATTGGCCCGTCTTATATCGACGTGACCGGATGTCGCTTGGAAGATTTCTGGAGCCATATCAAAGAGTATCACAAATAATAACAAATTTATCAGCATCAAAAAAACAGTAATCATGCAGTCACTATAAGGCTGCTTTTTTCAAGGTATAATAACACATTTACAAATTGTGAATCTCCCATTGACTGAAGATCAATGGGCTTCGTAAGAAGTCTGCTATTATTGTCAACCCCGAAGGGAAGCCTTATTCTTACAGGCTTATCCACTTAGCCGCTACCGTATTGAGTTTACACTCTTTACGCTACTTAAT
>JAFRJA010000079.1 GCA_017432545.1 Erysipelotrichaceae bacterium | reverse complement strand
TCAAAGATAAAATAAGCAAAAAAACTTAAAGAAACAGAATCCCACCCAACATTTCATCAAGACAGAAAACGAAGAGATCGCCAGTATTTAAAGGCTTTCTCTTCGTTTTAATGTCATTGAACTGTCAAAGTCGGGATTATATCACGCTCTCTTGCATTTCCACATACCATTTGCCCCGGTCAGAGTAGAGATGTCTGATCCGGTTATAGGAAAACATGCAGGTATAGCGAAGTCCCGAACCACCGGCTTTAAGGGAAGAGCGGGGGCAGATCTCCTTGATCGCCAAAATCGGGATCTTCTTCATTTCGTCCCACATCAGATATAAAGGTTTCATATTGCCTGCCTTGTCATTGAGACAGATCACATCGACATATTTTCTGACCATATTTCTCTGTCTTCATTATACTTGAAAACGAGTCAAGTTCAATAAGGAAATTAGAATAAAAATAAAGCCTGTGCTATAATGAAAAAGTAAGGAAGGAGATTTACTATAGATGGAATTTAAGGATAATCTTCGTTATCTGCGTCGCAGCAATAAAATGTCACAGGATGAACTGGCGGAACTTCTTGGTTATAAGTCTTTTACAACGGTGCAGAAATGGGAAGACGGTACGGCTTTCCCAAGAGTCAAGACTCTCAATAAGATCGCCGATATCTTCAATGTCGATGTCGATCATCTGCTTAATCTGAATATCCGTGCTTATAAGATCGCGGTACCGGTGATTGGTGAGGTCAAGGCCGGTTATGATCTTTATGCCAATGAAGATATCTACGGTTATGAATACTGCAACAACGATGAATACGGTCCGGGTGAATATTTCTATCTCAAGGTCAAAGGCGATTCAATGATCGGCTTAAGGATCGGTGAAGGGGATATCGTTTTTGTAAGGAAACAGAACTATATCTATGATAAGGAGATCGGTGTATTCCTTTTGGACAACAATGAAGTTACGATCAAGAAGGCATCTTTTGCCAACAATATGCTGACTTTAAAGGCAGCCAATCCGGATTATCCTGACCGCAAGTTCAAACCGGATGAAGTCAAGGTCTTAGGCAAGGTCTTACACAACAAGGTTTTATTCTGATGCACAAGCGTTTATTCGTTTACTGGCTGTGCTGCCTGGGGATTTATCTGTGTCTTTTTCTGTTTGAACTGTTTGTTTTAGATCCCGTTTTTGATTACATCGGCGAAGATTATTACTCTCATCTGCTGATATATGTTTTCTTACTGATAATAATCAATCCGCTGTTAACTAAATTTCTCAGTGAAAAACTGAAGATCGCCCATATCAGACATGAGCGTGAGGTGCTGCTATAGTCACCTCATTTTTTTAATGATAGAATAAATTGCGTATGAAGATCGCAATGGTTGCCGGAGGATCAGGCGGACATATCTATCCAGCACTGGCTCTGGCTGAAGGATTAAAAGAAAAAGGACATGATATCACCTTTATCGGTTCCAACGACCGGATGGAAAAAGATGTCATCCCGCAGAACGGTTTTGACTATATCGGCCTTGATGTCGTAACGACCAGGGGTTCAATTATTCAGAAGATAAAAAGTATCCTTTCGATCGTAAAGGCTTATTTCAGGTGTCTCAAATTATTGAAAGGTTATGATCTGGCGATCGGTTTTGGAAACTATATCTCCATTCCGGTGATGATGGCAGCGGTAAAACTGAAGATCAAGACGATCATTCATGAACAGAATTCCTTTGTGGGCAGAGCCAACCGGATACTGGACAGGAAAGTCGATCTGATCATCGGCTGTTATGAAGAAAACAAGAAACAGTTCGCTAATCCAAATATCCGGATCTTAGGCAATCCGCAATCTTCCAAGGCCTATAATCTTGAAAAAGATCCCAAGGTCATTGAAGAGCTCGGCCTTGATCCGAACAAGAAGACCGTCGTCATTTTCATGGGTTCCTTAGGTTCATCAAGTGTCAATAAAAAACTGCTCGATTACTTTAAACTTTTAGACGGATCTTATCAGGTCGTTTTTGCGACCGGTGCCTCTCATTATGAGAAGATGTTAAGTGAAGTTAAACAGAATGATTATCTTAAGGTATTTGAAAGGATCGATGGCGTCAATGTCATGAATAATGCGGATCTGCTTATCTGCAGAGCAGGGGCCACGACACTTTCCGAGATCTGCGCGATCGGAATTGCTTCAATCCTTATCCCTTCACCATATGTACCGAACAATCATCAGTACTATAATGGAAAAGCTTTAGTCGATAAGGATGCAGCAGTGATGATCGAAGAAAAAGACCTGAGTGGTGATAAACTCAATGATACGGTCAATGCTTTGATCAATGACGATGAGAGATTAAAAGAGATTTCAGCCAATGCCCTGAAACTTGGCAATCCTGAGGTCTTGAATGATATTATTAATGAAGTAGAAAACATATGATCAGAGACTTTCTTTCTCAGCATGGTGAATACCATGATGATCGATATTTTAAAGATCTTACGACTCTGAAGATGGGCGGGCACATCAGACATTTTGTCATGCCTGATAATCCTGATGATCTCAAAGCAATCGTCGCTTTTCTCAAGAGCCATCGCATTCCTTATAAAGTAATAGGCAATGGTTCGAATCTGATCTGCGGCGAAAGTGAATACGACGGGGTCGTGATCTGTCTTAAGAAACTGAACAACTACATTATCGATAAAGATGAAGTCTACGCTGAAGCGGGTGTCATGGTACCGGCTTTGGCTTCGGTCCTGGCCAGGAATGGTTTGAGCTGCCTGGAGTTTGCTTCAGGCATACCAGGATGCATCGGCGGACTGGTCTACATGAATGCGGGAGCCTATAAAGGTTCAATGGCTGATGTGGTCCTGGAAGTACTGACGCTTAAAGATGATCAGCTGGTCTGGTTAAAGAATAATGAACTGAATTTCTCATACCGTCATTCTATCTTCGGCGACCATCCACATTGGGTGATCGTTGCGGCCAGATTAAAACTTGAACCAAAGGATGCGCATGAACTGGAAGACCTTATCGCTGACCGATTGAGAAGAAGAAAAGAGACTCAGCCTTTGGATTATCCAAGTGCCGGTTCATGTTTCCGTAATCCGGAAGGTGATTTTGCCTGGAAGATGATCGATGGGATCGGCTATCGCGGCTATAAGGTCAATGATGTACTGGTCTCTGACAAACATTCCAACTTCATTGTCAATACGGGGCACGGCAAAGCCGAAGACTATCTGTCGATCGTTTATCAGATCCAGGATAAGGTGAAAGATAAATACGGCGTCAAGCTGATAATGGAAGTCGAGAAGTTTAATTGTTAGAAGAAAAAAAGGCGCTGCTGAATAAGAACGCTTTATTTGGCTTGCGCAGAAATAAGAAAGAGTTATCCGCGTTTGACTCAGGCAAACGCTTTTGTTTTATTACGAGTATTCTTTTTGGTTTTCTGATCATTGCGATCACTTATTTCTGTCTTGATGTCTCCAGTGTCTACCACATCTCCGTTTCCGGCAATCATTATCTCAATGATCAAGACGTCGTTTCTTTAAGCAGACTCAGCACTTCTGACAGGTATCTTTTCGTCATTCCTTATCAGGTCGAGAAAAGAGTCAAGGAAAATCCTTTGATTAATGAATGCGAAGTTGAGATGAAAGATGGAAGACTCATAAAAATCAATGTTGAAGAAAAGAAACTGATCGGATATATGCCGGAGAATGGTCTGAATGTGGTGATCAGTGAAAGTGATGATCACATTGCGATCGACAAGGATAATTTCTATCTCATAAGCAAACTTCCTTTAATCGAAGGCTTTTCACCTGAAGAGCTGAAACTGATTGAAAAGAATCTTAGCAAATGTGATTACAGAGTCATCGATGAGATCTCCGAGATCCACAGCTATAAGGATCTCAAATATCAGAATGTGGAGATCATCATGCGTGATGGCAATTATATCTTCTCTTCACCATACGGTTTGGAGATACTGAACCGCTACTTTGATATCGAGTCAAGTTATCTCTCGGGCAAAAACCAGTGCTACTACTTTGAAGATATCTCCGGTAATGCCTATACCAGCGCCTGCCCGTGGGAGAAGGGCGAAGAGAAAGAGCCTGAAAAAGATGAAAAAACGGATTCTGAGGAAACGGAATCCGATGACAGCGAAGAAGTTTAAAAGACCTTTAAAATATGCGGGAAACAATGCATAAAACAGGCTGATTTTCTTGTTGCATTTTCAAATCAATATTGTTAGAATTATAAGGCACGGAATATTTTCGTAT
>JAFRJA010000078.1 GCA_017432545.1 Erysipelotrichaceae bacterium | reverse complement strand
TTCATTGACACTCAAATTATATCATCATTCCCCATACAAAAACAAGCGTCCAATCCTTCAAAACATCACTGTTTAAAGGGTTTAAACGCTTGTCTGAAAACAATTATCTATTTTGAGTGTCAAATATTCAGGAAGTTAACGATTATTGTATCCATATGATATAATTAAATCTATAAAAAGGTAGAATTCTACTAAAAACGAGAAAATTATGATAAAGAGAAATCGATACTTAGAACAATTGATAAGAAACAAGGATAATGGATTTCCTAAAGTGATCACCGGAATCAGAAGATGCGGAAAGTCGTTTCTGATAAAGGAGATCTATGTCAACTATCTCAGAGAAAACGGAATAAAGGAAGAAAACATACTTATTATCGAACTTGATAACGATGAAAATATTACCTATCGAAACCCGATCGAACTGGGAAAATATGTCCGTTCTTTCTGCAAAGATAAAGACAGGTGTTATGTTTTCATTGATGAGATTCAATTAGCTGATACAATTATCAATCCCGTTTATACGAACGGGGAATATGTGCTTGCAAAAAAAGGTGAGGAAAACGCAATATCGTTTGTAGAAACGGTGCTGGGTCTATCAAGAGAGAAAAACATCGATCTCTATGTCACTGGCAGTAATTCAAAAATGCTGTCATCGGATATTGTTACTGAATTCAGAGACAAGGCAACAAACATCTCTTTATATCCTTTGTCATTTGCTGAGTTTTATGAATATAAAGGAGGGTCTGCTTCAGATGCTCTTTATGAATTCATGCAGTATGGAGGGATGCCTTTGGCTGTGCTGAAAGAAACAAAAGATAGAAAGGAATATCTGAAGAACCTGTTCGAGATGGTTTATTTTGCCGATATCATTGAACACAACAGATTGAATAAGTCGGAATCTCTTGATGAATTGTGTAATATCATCAGTTCATGTACCGGAGATCTGCTTAATTCCCAGAAGATCTCAGATACATATAAAAGCACTAAACACGAAAGAATCGACAAGGAAACCGTTGAAAAGTATCTTGGATATTTCATTGATGTTTTCATCATCAGACAAGCAGGCAGATATGATGTCAAGGGCAGAAAAAAGATTGGAGCATTAAGAAAGTATTATTTTACTGATACCGGTCTCCGTAATGCCAGGCTCAATTTTGCCTTTAATGACGATGGTCAGATGCTTGAAAATGTAATATACAATGAACTGATCTTCAATGGTTACAGTGTGAATGTCGGGACCTATGAGCGAGTGGAGAAAAACAAAAAAGGAAAGAGCATTAAAATAAATTACAAAATAGATTTTCTGGCTGAAAAAAACAACAACAGGTATTACATTCAGGTCACAGACAATATCAACAATGAAGATACGAGAAAAAGAGAAATAAAGCCTTATATCGGTTTGAATGATCAGGTTCAGAAAATAATCGTCATAAACAAACCGATCGATGAAACCAGAGATGCTGAAGGTTATACGATCATCGGAGCAAGCGACTTTATGCTCAGATTCATCAAAAAAGAATGAAAACAATTCCGATATCATTCTGAAAATTGCGTAAGGAAGATCATAAACATAACATCTGCAACGTTGCTGATGAAAGGCAGTCAGGAAGCAGAAGATACCAAATGTTTTAATTTCAATAGAGATACAGTGTAAATTTTCTGATCTTGTTTTACTCATCTTTTTTGTAACAGTAAGGTAGAGACCATGATTATTCAAAAAATCATAGTTACCTAGCTCAGTTGGTAGAGCATTAAAATTGAATTAAAACATATAAAAACCCCTTTATTTAAGGGGTTATTTTTTTATGGTAGTATAAAAATAAGAAATCATCAGGAGAAGTGGACATGATAATATTATTCTTTTTAACCAATAAATATCTGTGGATAGTAGCCTGGGCTTTACAGTCGATCGGTTATTATTTTGTTCTGAAAAAGATCGGTGAATATCCAAGCTATGCGATCATTCCTTTCTTTGCGGAATGGCGTATCTCCAAATATATCTATAACCGGAATATTTCTTTCTTAAGACCCTTTCTGATCACCCTGGTCATCCTGCTGGCCGGTTTCTATATGAATCCGAGCAGGGGTATGGGTCTATTGCTGATGCTGGTGGCAGCGATCATCTATTTCTTTTTCCTGCAGCGCTTATACCGCAGACTCATCAAGGCTTTCCGAAAGAGATGGTGGTATTACATCATCGCCTTCCTGTTCCCGCCTTTATTCCTGTTTCTTATCGGCAAAGGAAAGGAAGACTTTGTCGGCCCGACTTTCAAGATCAGCAAGTATCAGACCCGTTTCTGGCGCTATCTCAAATATGCCTTTGTATTCCTGATAAGTCTGGCAGAAGTTGCAGCCATTACGGTGGGTGTCAGTCTGATCGTGGTCAGAAAACAGATGCCGAGATTCCTGGCGAACAGGTTATTGGCCGAAGTTGAAAGCAAGACCAAAGAGATAGTTTCTGATGGCAATATCGTTACCAGAGAAGAAGCGCTTGGTGATCATGCGTCGATCATTGAAACAGCGCCGCATTCCCGTGGGTATTATTTCGCCGATCACGACAATGATAAGAACGTCGTCGTTCTGGAATATATCATCGGTTCCAATCTGGAAAATGCCCAGGGCTTGGCCAGCGCCAATATCAGACAGATGAAAGATGTCACGACCAAAGGCGATAATCTGAAGTTTGTCTTACAGACCGGTGGATCATTCCGCTGGTTTACCAGTGAGATCCCGGAGAACTCCAATGGACGCTATGTCATTGAAGGCGGAAGCATCAGTGAAGTTGAAGAACTTGATGATAAGCTGTGCATGAGCGAACCGCAGAGCCTGACTGACTTCCTAAATTGGGGAAAACAGAATTATCCGGCTGACCGTTATATCCTGGTCTTATGGGATCATGGCGGAGGCTTCTCACTCGGCTATGGTTCTGACAGTCTTAACCGCCGTAAAGACGGTGACACGATGCTGGTAAACGAGATGATCGAAGCGATCGATGCATCAGGTATGAAATTTGATGTCATCGGTTTTGATGCCTGTCTGATGCAGACATTAGAAACAGCGGTGGCTTTTGAACCATATGCGGATTACTATATTGCTTCCGAAGAATCAGAAGGCGGTTTTGGCTGGTTCTATACAAGCGCTTTTTCAAAGCTTGCTGAAGATCCGACGACACCAACTCTGGACTTTGCCAAGGAACTGATCTCAGCTTATGATGTCTACAATACCGCTATCCATGATGGAAAAATCGATTCTTCCGCTACTCTTTCGGTTGTTGATCTGACCATGGTCAAACCGGTCTATGAACAGCTGAAGGAACTGTTCAAAATTTCCAACGAAGCGATCAAAGATAATTCCGAGTACTTTGCAGATATTTCCTTATCAGCTTCCAATGCCTATTGTTTCGGTAACAATGAACAGATCGACCTGATCAATTATCTGGAGATCCTTGATTCGATCGACTATAATAACACGATCTGTAAAGATGGTGCCTGTGAAATGATCTCCGATTCGATGAAGGCTGCGATCCCATACCGCAACAAGAACTCAGCTGAAGGCATCAATGGTATGACTTTGACTTTCCCATTAGAAGCTATTTATCAATATGAAAAGATCTATGATCAGTTCAACCATTTCGATATGGAAGATCAGAAAGATTTCTATAACAGTTTCTTCTCTATCCTGGTCGCTACCAACAAAAACAATTCCTACTACGCCAGTGAAGAATGGTATGTCAAAGGTTTTGAAGATTATGATACGACCGATACCTTTATCGATATTCCATTGACCGAAACGGAAAACGGTTATCACGTTGAACTGCCGGAAAAGATCAAGAAGATCATTTCCGATGTCCAGGTTGCGGTATATCAAAGAGATGGTGACAGATTGAGATATTTAGGCAGAGACTATTACGGCGTTGAACAGATCGATGGTGAGATCTACATCGATATGGATAACAACTGGACCTATATCAACAGCAATCTGGTCAGCTACACAGCCGGCCAAAGCAGAGAAGTTGAAGCCGGAACGATCTTTACCGGCACCACAACAGCCAAGCTCAATGGCAAAGATGATATCATCGTTCATATCGAATGGGATCCGGTCAAGGGTGATGAGCCTGCACTTTGGGGCAAGATCATCGGCTATACCTATATGGATGAGCTGAAGGCCTTCATGTCCAAAGGTATGGAGCAGTTACAATCAGGTGACCGTCTGGATTTCTATTTCGATTACTATGATCTGCAGGGTAAGGAGTTAGGAAGAGAGACCTATGGCGGTACCATGATCGTTACCAATCCGGACTATGTGGTCGTCAGAGATTATGATCTTCGAAAAGGTGATCTGGTCTTCTTCGGTGTACTTACCGATGTCTACCAGAGAGAACTGCTGACTGAACAGATCGATTACCATATCAATTAAAAAGACGGTTCAATGAATCGTCTTTTTTCAGCAGCTGATAATTATTTCTGGTCAAAGCTGTACCAGCCCGCTTTTTCTGATCTCTTCTCTGACGGATTGTTTGTACTCATCTCTGACTTTTTCGATATGTTTAACAATGATCAGATTTATCAGAACAGAGATCACCATGGTCTTAAAATCATTTGGCACACCGACACCAAGATTTGAGATAAAGCTGATGACCTCATAGGCTATTACGGTAAGTGTAGAAGTCAGAGCGATCTCATGCCGGCTCGGATCTTCGGATACTTTGTTGAGGATAAATGAACTAACAAATAAGACGAGCACATTAACGACGATTTTGAAGAGGCCGAAGTAAACTTCAAACATGTTGTTTTTAACATATTGAGAGACAGTTTCATCTTTCATGCCGATAAAAAACAGAACCAGAAACAGTACTATTAAAAGACCGTTTAAGAATTCTACGACACTGAATAGTTTTAATAATCTCTGTGACCTGCTTCGTTTCATAGCTCGCTGTCCTTCTTACTATTATGATACTAAAAAATATCAGATCTTGCGCAGATATCTGATCGGAACTTCTTTGGTAAGCCAGATACCGTTTTTTGAAAGATAGAATCCGTAACCGTCATTGACCATCGATTTACAATCGATCTCATAGATAAAAGGCTTGCCATGTCTCAAACCGACTTTAGTGGCGGTCTCAATGTCCTTGGACAAATGGACATATAGTCTTCCCATCGGTTTAAGGCCTTCCTTATCGATTGCTTCAACATTTTTCATTCCCGTTCCATGATAGAGGATATCGGGAGGTGTAAGTTCTTTGAGTTCCACATCTACGTTGATCGAATGTCCCTGATTGGCTCTGATCTTGGTTTTGTCCTGATTAAAGGAGTAGCGCTGTTTTTCGTCTTGAGCGACGATCCTTTCCAGATCTTTCATCGTAAAAGGTCGGGATCTGTTTATCCCGTTTATCAGCTCTTCGACATCAGCCCAGCCATGTTCATCCAAAGTGATGCCTATGGCTTCAGGTCTGTGTCTGAGTATTAAGGAAATAAATTTACTGGTTTTTGTATCTGACATAAGGCTTATTAAACAAATGATACAATTGCTTCATGAACAAGGAAGAATTACTGGAACAGCTTCTGGAACAGGGTTACTCTGAAGAAGAAGCACTGGAAGAAATAGAAAAGGAAGAACTGGAACAGGAACATCCGGAATGGTTCATCTTTCAGCAGATCATCAATCATAATCACAAATGATCATCAGATTGAATCTCTGATCGATTCTTTCAGATCACGGTTGCGATAGCCCAGCTCACGGCTGGCTTTTTCATGTGTATAGTGACAGGCGGAATAGACCGTATCGATCGCATAGGGTGTATAGGCCGGATGTTTATCGCCGCACCACTTGCTGATCTTTTCCGCCAGCGGCGCAAAGGCAGCTGCGACTTTAATCGGGATCCTGATCATTTTAGGTGAGCGTCCTCTTATTCTTCTTATGGTCTCTATCAGTTCTTTAGCGCTGATGAAATCGCCACTCAGTATATAACATTCGCCTGCTTTTCCTTTTTCGGCACATAGAACAGTTCCGTCCGCGACATCTCTGACATCCACAAAATCATATCCGCCTTCCACATAGAAAGGAAGATTATATTTATACATCAGCCTGATCATTTTGATCGCATGATTGTTTCCTCTTTCATCGCCCGGTCCAATAATACCGGTCGGCTGTACCAGTGAGGCATCAAGCCCTTCTTTCGCATAATCTAAAACAAGCTGGGAAGCAGCTGCTTTGGATTTGGCGTATTGGCCTTCTCTTTCCTCGGGATCGAAATGATCGATCTCTTTCATTATTTCGGGATAGCGTTTCTCCGGAATGATATCGACGGAACTGACATATACAAATTTATCAATTCTGTATTCAACAGACAGCTCCAGTACGTTTTTGGTTCCGTTATAATTGACATTCCAGATCAGGGGATTATCATCAGAAGAAAGCGAGACGATACCGGCCACATGAATGAGGATCGTTTTATCGTATCCTTGTGTTTCAAAGAAAGGTCTTAATGATTCTTTGCCGGTAATATCGCCTGAATATATTTCAACTCCCTCAGGGACAAGATCTTTTTCCTGAGGCAACACAAAAACCCTGACATCTTTGTTTTCTGATATGAGTTTTCCAACCAGCATCGAGCCCACATGGCCGCTGGCCCCGGTCACCAGATAAAGTGTTTTCATCAAGTAAATTCTACATCAAAAAAAAGAAGACACGTCTGTGTCTTCCGGAATAACATCATTGTCCGATGCCGGTCATCGGTACTGTATATGACGGTCGGATAAATGAACAGTCGTCTTTCTTGGCAATGATCCTTGTTTCATATGAACCGCACCTTGAACATAATCTTCTTTCCAGGCCATATGCTGAATAGCTGGCTTCTTTTATCGTGGACCAGCCTCCCCAGGAATGGCCAAGGGGATCAATGCCTTTGGTCTCAATGCGAGAGCGGTTCCGGTCCTTCGGCTTTGACAATGCTAAAACGACAGTTCAAGCTGCATACCAGCATTAAAACTATGACAAAAGTACTGATTATTTTTCTGAACATATTGTTTATCCCCTAACGCTTGTGTCTAAATTATACATCGCCAGGAAGAGCGTCAGCTGTCATACTATTTCAACATTGAACATTGATTATGTTTTTCTTCGGTATAATTAAAAGTACAGGAGAAAAAAAGTAAAAACATGAACATTCTATATCAATTCGAACATAACTTTTTACCGAAGTGGTCCTATGGTGCTCCGGATTTCTTCAATGATCTGATCAATCACGGTGAGAAGGAGACTTTATATCGGGCAGCCAAAAATACCTATGATAAAAACGGGATCGAATTCCCGTTCAAGGAAGAAGATTTTTCCGGTTTCCATGTGCGACTTGATGTCGATACAGTCTGCGTTCTTTTAAGATTCCCGCAGCCTCAGGAAGTGCCATTGTGCTTCTGTTCCTTTATCTTCATGGATGCCAAGACCAATCAGATCCAGTACTATACCTTGGAAAAAGGTGCTGATCCGACCACTAACAGAGAGATGAGATTCCTGTGCGGCTGGAGTAAGGAAGGCGAACATAAACAGTACGGTTCATACTATGTCGATGAGAAAAGCTATGGGGATATATTCCTGATCCGTTTCTTCTATGCGGTTTTCCACAATCTGGAAGGAATAAAGATCCCGAGTCAGCCGAAAGAAGAAAGCGAATATACCGGTGTTCTGAAATGTCCGGCTTGTCAAAGAGGAATTATCTATAATAAGTCAGATATCAATGACGGCGATGAATTCCTGATCCTGTGTGATTACTGTATGAGGATATACAGGCTGAAGTATCAGGGTGGTGAGTTTCTGATCTTAAACAAGATACAGGAAGATAAGCCACAGGCATAGTGTGTTTAAGAATATCGTAATGAAGGAGATTATCATTGAAGAGAAAAAATTGAATGAGGAAGCGCTGAAAAATGTTACCGGAGGTGAATCGGTTTATAACATCCATCAGTACCTGACCGGTGATCAGGAAGCAGAGATCAAACAATGGGTCGATACTCAGAAGTCGACACGTATGATGACCAGGGAAAAGATGATCAAACAGGTTCAATATACCAGTAATCCTGTTGTCCGTGATTGTTACAAGACATACGGTCATGATTTCGAAGAATATCTCAAGGTAGTCTGGGATGGACCTTGGTGGCAATAAGAGAAACAGTTTAAGAAAATTATTATGAACCAAATAAAAGAAAAGATCCGCAAGGCAGATCCCTCGTATCTGAAACTGCTTGAAAGCTTTACAATACGCGACAGTATCGTGGCCTTACTCTATTATGCGTTTATCCTGGTCATCTATTATGTCATGGGACGCATAATGTTCAACAGCGGCAAATACTACGGAGCGATCGTGAATATCATTCTGATTATCATTCCGATCATTATCGTTCGGAAACTATCTGCTTTGGGTCTGTGTAAAAGAAATCTTAAAATATCACTGATGGTTTCGGGAGCTATCGGCTTATTGTTCCTGCTGGTGAATACGATCATTCCTTCGGTTGTGATGAAAGCTAAGCTTTTACCTCTGGATATGATCCTAACCAACATGGTCTACTACTTCATCATTATTGCGTTAAGTGAAGAAGTAAGTTTCCGTGGCTATATTCAGCCAAGACTCTATCCTTTAGTGAAAAGAGAATGGCTGATGATACTGATAGGCGGCATCCTGTTTGTGTTCATGCATTTCCCATTTCAGATGGCAGCCAGAGGCATGAGCTTTACAGAATATTTTCCGCAGTTTATTGCCAATGCGCCTTTCCAGTTTCTGTGGCATCTGGCTTTTACGGAATTATACAGGCTTTATAGCAACATTTTCGGCAGTACGCTCTTGCACGGTCTGATCGATATGAGCATGGGTCTGTTTGAGTAGGAAGAAGAATATTAATAGAATTATTATTACGATAAGGAGTATTGAGACATGTTTGAAAAAGAAAGACTTGATGATGCTTTGAAACAGCTGGGCGAGATCGCTGAAGAGAAGAAGACCATGATTATTGAGGCTTTTAATAAACGCCTTTCGGAAAAGGAACTGTTTGAAAAACTGGGTGTTGATGAAATCAAATTCTTTGCTTTTATAAAAGCTTTAAGAAGAGAAGAGGAAGTTTTTGATCAGGATGTTTCAGAAGAAGAACTCCTGGCCGTAGCGGGTGGACGGAAAGACGAAAACCGCACAGATTCGAGGACTTGCGATTGTGCACAGGTCCATTTCCGTAAGATCTATGAAAATGGTTTTCCAAATTGTCTGTCTTCGGTAGAAGATGGCAGCTGGTGTTCGGAAGCTGATGCCTGCTTCGCTTAGGCGATTGAATATGTCGGCATGACCGATTGTAAAAAAGCCCGGGAATAACAAACAATATGAATGAAGAACAGCTAAAACTGAAAGAATCATTAAAGCCGGTGATCCCTTGCAATGAACAGCTTTCGGATGAAGAAAAGAAGCTTGATGAGTATCTGAGCAGGATCAAGAAAAATGCTGATGTCAGATACAAGGATGGCAATCCTTACGGGATCGTTGAGTGGACCGATGAAGAAGATATCGATCCTGATCTTTATCGTTTCTGTCAATTGCTTCCTAAGGGCGGCGATCTTCATACGCATGACAATGTGACGATCTCTTATGATCGTTTTGAACAGATGGTGATCGACAATATGATCATCTCGCTGGATAAAGATTCCTTTGGAACTCTATATACGAAAAACAGTTCGGATATTCCGGAAAATTCTCTTTGTGTATCTGAAGCACTGGAAAAAGGAATAATCGATAGGAAACAGTTAAGTGATATCCTGCTGCTTAAAGATGAGGATGGTGCCAGGGGCTACTGGAAAAAACTTGAACAGCTATTTACGGCGGTCGGTGATACCTATAATGACATAGCCTTTCTGGAGAAGATGTATGAAGAAGGTTTCCGCGGCAGCTATGAGAGAGGTATCGATCTGATCGAGGTCAGAGACTACGGTTCCGATGATGATCTGATGAATATCATCCGCGTAAGGACGCTTCGCGAAGCATATTACCGAGCAAAAAAAGACTGTCCGGATCTCGTGGTAAGGATCATCGGCTGTTCGGGTAAAGACAGCTCATGTACGGTAGAAGAGTCATGCGAAACTCTTCGTTCAATGATCAGGGTGAGTGAGTTCATAAAAGATGATTATGATCCTGAAAATGTGGAAGAATTCATTATCGGTCTTGATCTGGTAAATGAAGAAGATAACTCTAAACCGTTAATTGACTTTGCGGATTTTCTGACTTCTGATGAAGTGAAGGAAAGCGGTCTAGGCCTGTATCTTCATTGTGGGGAAAGTTTACGCAGAGACAACGACAGTGTAGTCGATGCCTATCTGATGGATTCGACCAGAGTCGGCCATGCGTTAAATCTTTACCGTTATCCCAAGATGATGGATGAATATCTGAAGAAGCCGATCCCGATCGAGGTATGCCTCATGAGCAATTACCGTCTCAACTATGTAAAAGATCTGAGACTGCATCCGGGTCTGATTTATCTGATATTCGGAATCCCGATCGTCTTATGTTCGGATGATGGACTGTTCATGTCACGGGCACCGATGGTCGATGATTTCTATTCGGCGATCCTGTGCTGGGATCTGGAACTGGCCAATGTCAAAGAGATCTGCCGTAATTCAATAAAATACAGCGGTTTATCCGAAAAAGAGATCAGCAGGATCATGAACAACTGGGAGATAAAATGGAATAATTTTGTTTCCGAGATCTTAAAATCCGCAGATTCTTAAAAAGCAGGATAACAGCTATAAAAGTCTTAAGAAGCGGTTAGAAATGATCGCTTTTTAAATTTTGTGTATTATCGCACTAATTTTAAGAAACCGTATATTGTTACGGAATGATTTGTGATTATGATTTACTACCTAAAAAATGATAAAATTTAGGTAGTAAATTTTAGTTTTAGGAGAAATTTTGATGCATAAATATGATTACTCTTTTCTGAAAGATGCCGTACCAAGGAACATAGTTAATCTAACAAACATAATAGCCGATTTAAGATCTCGCGAAGAATTCCGAAAACTGCAATATAGCGATGCGTTTGAAAGCCTCAGGCAAAAAGCGATAATAGAATCCGTAAAAGGCAGTAACGCTATTGAAGGCATAGTGACAACAGACGACAGGATCAGAGACATTGTTGCCGGAGCCGTTCCTATAACGCATGATGAAATGGAGATTTCCGGATACAAGGATGCATTAAATCTCATTCATTCCGACTACGAAAATTTAGATCTGACGCAAGAGCTTGTCTGCCGGTTTCACAGAATGATAGAAGAAGAAACCAATCGCCTGGATGCCGGACAATATAAAAAAAACGGACAACTTCATTATGGAATACGGGCCGGATGGAAGCAGACGGGTGAGATTCAAACCTGTTGCGGCAAAAAAAGTTCAGGAAAACATGGAACAGCTGATATTGGCGTACTATGGAGCAAGGCAGGATTCTGATATTCCGGCACTTATGCTCATACCTTGTTTTGTATTGGACTTCTTATGCATACATCCTTTTCTCGATGGGAACGGACGGGTTTCAAGGCTTTTAACGGTCCTGCTGCTGTATCTGTCGGGATACGATATCGTCAGATATATCTCATATGAAGGCCAGATCAGCAGGTACAAGGACGGATATTATGAAGCGCTGCAAGTATCATCGGAATCATGGCATGAGAACAGAAACGACTATGTTCCGTTCATAATTTCTACCATCAAGGCGCCTTTCTTTCGCCTTCACAAATACGTAATCAAACTGCTTTCTTGCCAAAGTGTTCTGCTTTTATTAAAGTGTAGTTGAAGGAGCGATACACTACAGAGCACGTGGGAAAAAGTAGGCAGT
>JAFRJA010000077.1 GCA_017432545.1 Erysipelotrichaceae bacterium | reverse complement strand
CATCCTCTTTTAAGAATAGATGAATAAAAAGTTTTAAAACAGTGCCGATAGTAATCAAAACGATAGATTTTATGCATTAAATTAGCTATTATGCCAATAAAACATGGGTTTATTAACCGCACGATTGTAGATTGGCTGAATAATTATTTGATTTTTATTTGGTTTTAGACCCGTTTTTATTTCAACTCATGTTTCTTATACTTTCTTGATTCCTTCATGTTCAAGATGACCTTTCTCATAAATCAATTCTGTCCTCCATATCTGTACATAATCATGAATACAACTATACACAGATTAAAGACAAAATCATTTTGGAATACTTAAGACATTTTCATTTTGGAATCACATTTCAACTCATGTTTCTTATAGTTTCTTTGCTTATCCTGTATAATACTTTTAAGGAGATAGAGCATTATGAAAACATTAGTAGCTTATTTCTCACATATCGGAGAAAATCTGCAGAATAATGAGATAATTGAACTTACCAAGGGGAATACTGAGATCGTGGCGGAAAAGATCGCTGAACTTACGGGTGGCGATCTGTATAAGATCGAAGAGGAAGAACCGTATCCCTATAAATATGATGACTGTTTAAGACGTTCAAGAAGAGAAGATGAGAACAATGAACATCCTGCCTTAAAGGCTGGGATGAGGTTGAATATGGATGATTATGATACTGTCTATATCGGCTTTCCGATCTGGTATCGTACCTATCCAAGAGTCGTAGCTTCTTTCTTAGATACCTATGATTTTTCTAACAAGAAGATCAGACCTTTCTGTACCAATGATGAAGGCACATTCGGCATTTCGCTTTTGGAGATGCAGAGTGTGTTAAAAGGTGCTGATTTTACTGATGGTCTGGCGATCAGAGGTGTTGATGTGAATAATGCAGATGAAAGGATTCAGGTGTTTGTAGGATGAAGAGAAAAGATGCTGTATTGTTGAATGATCCCGATCCATTTCATTCCATAGTTCCTTATGTCATGGATAAAAGGACGGAATCGGAAGTATCAACGGATGCGACTTTTGATATTACTGATCTGCTGGCATTCATGAAGAAACATAATGAAGAAGAGGGTACCAACTATAAACTGTTCCATGCCATATGTACAGCTGTAGCCAGGATGATCTATCATCGTCCTAAACTGAACATATTTGTTGCCGGCAGAAAATTCTGGCGACGCAATGATATTACTTTATCTTTTGTAGCCAAACAGAAATTTGAAGATGAAGCGGTCGAGACGCTGATGACCTTAAAGGTAACTGAAGACATGAATCTCGATAAGATATCCAAGATCATTCTTGGCGATGTCAAAAAGGCCAGAAGTTCAGGGACTAATTCTTTGGATAAGACGATGGAATTTGTCGGCAGTTTACCGCGTTTTGTCTTAGAGATATTGTTCTGGGTCTTGAGACGCATGGAATACCATGGTGTTTATCCGCAGGCTTTAGCGGAAGGTGATCCAAACTATACGACTTGTCTTTTGTCTAATCTTGGCTCAATTGGCGCTGATTCTTGCTATCATCACTTAAGCAATTTCGGTACCAATTCGATGATGATCACGATCGGTACGATGTTTAAGGATGAAAATGGCAGAGATAAGGTAACGTGCACGGTCACCCTTGATGAAAGAATTGCCGACGGTTTCTATTTTGCGAAATCGCTGAAGCTGGCAAGGTACTTATTGGAAAGACCGGAAATGCTGATGGAAAAGATCTCTGATCCGGTTCCTGATGAGATCAAATAAATGAAAGATTACAAGTTTTATGGGCATGAATATGCCGATGTAAAACCATTAGATCAAAGTTCAAAGATCATGGATCTCAAAGATCTTTATGATCTTTTTTCTGCTATCTGGACTGTAGATACCTGCGCACCACGGATGAGAAAAGACTGGAGTGAAGACAACAAGACCTTAGGCCAGTGTTCGATCACTTCTTTTCTTGTTCAGGATCTTTTCGGTGGGAAAGTATATGGCGTACCTTTAGGTGATGGAAATTATCATTGTTACAATCTGATCGATGATAAGATCTTTGATCTGACCAGTGAACAGTTCAAAGGAAAACTGCCTTATGATCTGCTTCATGAGCAGTTCAGAGAGGACCACTTCTCTAAACAGGAGAAATATGAACGATATCTATTACTGAAAGAAAGATTGAAAGAAAGAATAGAGAATTAATCATCAACATTGATAACAAAGAAATTTTAGAAAATGAAATTTAACAATTTAAATATAACTACTGATTTATGATTGAGTTAACTAGTTCTTCTTCTGTTCTGTAATCAGCCGGAAATATTATATTGCTATCTAAAATTGGCATATCTATTTTTATACAATCCTTGCGGGAAAACCAGGAAGTCTTAAGCTTCTTAGTAATTACGCATCATTCTGAAGCGTGATCTAAAAAGTCTGATTTCTCTGCTGATCATGCATATAAATGATTGTTATGTATATGACCGCTGTCTTCTGACGGCAGTCATTTTTTTTAAGAGTACGGATATCGACAGATTTTGTGTATATGAAAAGCTTTTTTTGATACGGAGATCAGGACCTTGTCTTAAACAGTGTAAGATCTACTTTCTTTTCCTTTTCGGGTCTTTCATCATCGCTTTGAGCT
>JAFRJA010000076.1 GCA_017432545.1 Erysipelotrichaceae bacterium | reverse complement strand
GTTACGTCAGTTGTACGGAAATAGAACTGTGGACGATAGTTAGCTACGAATGGAGTATGTCTACCACCTTCATCCTTAGTTAATACGTAAACCTGAGCTGTGAACTGAGTATGAGGAGTAACTGAACCAGGTTTAGCTAATACCTGACCTCTTTCGATTTCGTCACGGTTGACACCACGAAGTAATGCACCAATGTTATCACCGGCTTCAGCCTGGTCTAACTGTTTGTGGAACATTTCAAGACCTGTAATAACAGTCTTTCTTGTAGGTCTTAAACCAACGATTTCAGCCTCATCATTCAGATGAGCTACACCACGTTCTACTCTACCAGTAGCAACTGTACCACGACCAGAGATTGTGAATACATCTTCTACTGACATTAAGAATGGCTTGTCCATTTCTCTGGCTGGAGAAGGAATGTAAGAGTCACATGCATCCATCAGTTCATCGATAGCTTTCTGAGCTTCTGGATCACCTTCAAGAGCCTTTAATGCTGAACCACGAATTACAGGAGTATTGTCACCGTCGAATCCGTATTCATCAAGTAATTCTCTGACTTCCATTTCAACTAAGTCGATTAGTTCTGGATCATCAACCATATCGCACTTTTTAAGGAATACTACGTTATAAGGAACACCGACCTGTCTGGCTAACAGGATATGTTCACGAGTCTGAGGCATCGGTCCATCAGTTGCAGCAACAACCAGGATCGCACCATCCATCTGAGCGGCACCAGTGATCATGTTCTTGACATAGTCAGCATGTCCCGGGCAGTCTACGTGAGCGTAGTGTCTCTTGTCTGTCTTGTATTCAACGTGAGCAGTATTGATAGTGATACCACGAGCCTTTTCTTCAGGCGCTCCGTCGATCTGGTCATAAGCCTTGAACTCAGCCTGACCCTTTTCTGCTAAACGCTTGGTAATAGCAGCTGTTAAAGTTGTTTTACCATGGTCAACGTGACCGATGGTACCGATATTGACGTGTTCCAGGGAACGGTCAAATTTTTCTTTTGCCATCTTAAGTTTTCCTCCTAATTTAACACTTAATATTTTAAGATAAAACACTCTATTTAGCAATTGCTAGCGCGTGTTTTTCTTGACAATTTCATCCGCGATACTGGCAGGTACCTCGGCATAGTGATCCATCTGCATCATGTAGTTTCCACGACCCTGAGTATTGGATCTTAAGTCGGTTGCATAACCGAACATCTGGGACAATGGGATGAAGGCTCTGATGACTACAGCATTGCCTCTTTCCTCCTGATCATTGATATGTCCGCGACGTTTTGTGACATCGCCCATGACGGTTCCGAGGTATTCGCTCGGGACGGTGATCTCGACATCCATGATCGGTTCCAGCAGTACCGGATTGCATTTTTTGGCAGCTTCTTTGAGTGCTAGACTGGCCGCTGTTTTGAAGGCCATTTCTGAAGAGTCAACTTCATGAGCAGAACCATCGAACAGGGTAGCCTTGATATCAACTACCGGATAACCGGCGATCAGGCCGTTCTCAAGTGCTGCTTTAAGTCCTTCCTGTGTCGGCTTGATATATTCTCTAGGAACAGTTCCGCCGACTACGGCATCAATGAACTCAAAGCCCTTGCCGGTCTCGTTTGGTTCAAACTTGATCCAGACGTGACCATACTGTCCGCGACCGCCTGACTGTCTGACGAATCGACCTTCACAATCAGCTGCTGATCTGATGGTCTCACGGTAGGCAACCTGCGGTTTACCGACATTGCATTCGACTTTGAATTCGCGCTTCATTCTATCAACGATGATATCCAGATGAAGTTCACCCATACCGGCAATGATCGTCTGCCCAGTCTCTTCATCAGTGTATGTCTTGAAAGTCGGATCTTCTTCGGCCAGTTTAGCCAAAGCGATATCCATCTTATCAGAGTCGGCCTTTGTCTTAGGCTCGACAGACATCTGAATGACCGGTTCAGGGAAGATCATTGATTCCAGGATGATCGGGTGTTTTTCATCACACAGCGTATCACCGGTGGTAGTGTTTTTAAGTCCTACTGCAGCTGCAATATCACCGGCATCGACCTCTTCGATATCCGCACGGTGGTTTGCGTGCATTTGTACCAATCTTCCAAATCTTTCCTTGCAATCTTTAGTAGCATTAAGCACATAAGATCCAGCTGAGGCTACACCGGAGTAGACTCTGAAGTAGGTGAGTCTTCCGACAAACGGGTCAGTCATGACCTTGAAGGCCAGAGCCGCAAACGGTTCATCATCTGAGGCATGTCTTTCGACTTCTTCACCATACTTGGCTGTTCCTTTGATCGCCGGAACATCAAGTGGGGAAGGCAGATACTCGACGATCGCGTCAAGCAAGAGCTGAATGCCTTTATTCTTGTAAGCTGAACCGCACAATACCGGGAAGAATTCGGAAGTAATAACCGCTTTTCTGATCACTGCTTTGATTAATGAGGTCTCCGGATCTTTTCCATCAAGGAACACTTCCATGAGTTCGTCATCATAATCACACAGCTTTTCGATCAGTTCGTTTCTTAACAGTTCCGCATCATCTCTGTACTGTTCTTCGATCTCTGATTCAACGATATCCGTACCCTGGTCATTCATGTACATATACTGTTTTCTTTCAACCAGGTCGATGATACCGCGGAAGGTGTTCTCAGCACCGATCGGCATCTGAATCGGGGCTGCTTTGGCAGCAAGCTTATCGTCGATCGATCTGACGGACATCATGAAATCAGCACCTGTCGCATCCATTTTGTTCGCAAAGACGATTCTCGGAACATGGTAGGTCGAAGCCTGTCTCCAGACTGTTTCAGTCTGAGGTTCAACGCCGGCCTTGGCATCTAAAACTGTGACCGCACCATCAAGTACACGCAGAGATCTTTCAACTTCAACGGTGAAGTCGACGTGACCCGGAGTATCGATGATATTGATCCTGGTCTTAGGAAGCTGATTCTTTGAGCCCGGCCAGAAGGTGGTGGTGGCAGCAGAGGTGATAGTTATACCTCTTTCCTGTTCCTGTTCCATCCAGTCCATCTGACTGGCACCGTCATGAGTTTCACCAATCTTATGTGTTTTTCCGGTAAAGAAGAGAATTCTTTCTGTACAGGTAGTCTTGCCTGCATCGATATGCGCCATGATGCCAATATTTCTTGTATTTTCTAAAGCATATTGACGTGCCATAACGTTTCTCCTTTTCTATTACCAGCGATAATGAGCAAATGCTTTGTTTGCTTCAGCCATCTTATGAGTATCGTCTTTCTTCTTGACAGACTGACCGGTACCATTAGAGGCATCAATGATTTCGGCAGCTAATCTTTCTTCCATGGTTCTTTCAGATCTGAGTCTTGAATAGTTGACGATCCATCTGAGACCTAAAGTAAGTCTTCTTTCATCGGATACTTCAACCGGAACCTGGTAGTTAGCACCACCGACTCTTCTTAATTTAAGTTCGAGTTCAGGCATGACATTGTCCAATGCTTTTTCAAATACTTCCATTGGCTGCTGGCCTGTTTTCTTCTCTACGATATCGAATGCATTGTAGAGGATGTTCTGTGCGACACCTTTTTTACCATCTAACATGATCTTGTTGATTAAACGTGTCACAAGCTTGGAATTGTAGATCGGGTCTACTAATACATCTCGTTTTGCAATATGTCCTTTTCTTGGCATTTTTTAATCTCCTTTCATGTTTTACTTAGGCTTTTTGGCGCCGTATAAAGAACGACCCTGCATTCTGCCGTCAACACCGGCGCAGTCGAGGGTTCCTCTGATGATGTGATAACGCACGCCAGGTAAATCCTTAACACGTCCGCCACGGATCATGACAACTGAGTGTTCCTGCAGGTTGTGTCCGATACCAGGAATGTAAGCAGTAACTTCCATACCGTTAGATAAACGAACACGGGCATACTTTCTTAAAGCTGAGTTAGGCTTCTTAGGGGTCATTGTACCGACACGGGTGCAGACACCTCTTTTTTGCGGTGAAGCCAGATCAATAGGACGGTTCTTTAAAGAGTTGTAACCTTTATTGAGAGCCGGAGCTTTTGACTTGAATGTTCTAGCTTTTCTGCCTTTTCTTACTAACTGATTAATTGTTGGCATTTATATTCTCCTTTCTTCACTATGCACACTTTGTCAGGTGTGCCAAATATCTGACTTATATATAGATCCTTTCGGATCCGGTCAGCTTTCTTATACTACCAAAAACGATAGGGCAAATCAAGCATTTTTTATCGATTTTATGCATATTTTGCCGATTCACGGGTTCAGCTGTGCCAAATGACTGTTTTTGGGCTGTTTTTCTTTGTTTTGTATGTGAAGAAAACAACGTCTATAATTATAAATGAACAAAACAACAAGAGGTGTAAATCATGGAACAGATAATAAAAAGCTTATTGGAAAACGATCTGTACAAGTTTTCAATGGGCCAGGCCATCTATCATCAGTTTTCGGACTATAAGACGACTTGGACTTTCAGATGTCGAAACAAGGATGTGCGGTTCAATGAAGAAACAGTAGAAGAGATCAAAAGACAGGTCAGACTATACTGTGATCTGCGTTTCAAGGAAGATGAACTTGAATATCTCAATGGTATCAAGTGGATCAAAGGCTCCTATGTCGATTTCTTAAGACTGTGGCAGCCCCGTTATGAGGATTTCTCTTTTGAACTCAAGGATGGGGAACTGCTGATTGAGACCTTTGGTACCTGGCTGAATACTTCGCTTTATGAGGTACCTACTTTAGCGATCGTCAATGAAGTCTATTTCCGCATGAACTATGATTATGATCAGCTGTTTGAAGATTTCAAGAAAAGAGCTGATGAAAAATGCGCCAAGGTCGATTCAGGAGAATATAAGCTCGGTTCTTATTCCGAATTCGGTTTAAGAAGAAGACTTTCCGCTGAAGCCCAGGAATATATCATTGCGGGATTAGCCAAGACAAATCCGAGAGAATCAAGATTTGTCGGTACTTCCAATGTCTATCTGGCCAGAAAGTATAATCTTACTCCGGTAGGAACGATGGCTCATGAATGGATCATGTGCGTCGGACAGGGTGACCACAAACACAATCCGGCTTATTCCAATTACTATGCGCTTAATGCCTGGGTCAAGGAATACGGTGTCCTTAATGGTACGGCCCTGACCGATACAATCACGACCGCTGCCTTCTTAAGAGACTTCCGTCTGACTTTTGCGACGCTGTTCTCCGGTGTCCGTCATGACAGTGGTGATCCTATCGTCTGGGGCGATGTAATGCTGGCACATTATGAATCATTAGGTATCGATCCGAAAGAAAAGACTTTACTGTTCTCTGACAGTTTAAACTTTGAAAAAGCAAACAAGATTTATGAACATTTCAAAGGCAGATGCAAAGTGGCTTTCGGTATCGGAACCTATCTGTCTAATGACACATCGGTTGAAGCACTCAATATCGTCATGAAAGTTACCAAATGTAATGGTCAGGATGTGGCCAAGATCTCGGATGTTGAAGGCAAAGGAATGTGCAAGAATCAGGAATATGTCGATTTCCTGAAGCGTAGTATAGAATGGCGAATGAATAACGAGGTGGTGAAATAATGTTTGATGCTGTAAAAGAAAAAGAAAAAATCGTAACGTTTATCCGTGATTATTATGAAAAATGCAATCTCAAAGGTGCCGTATTAGGCATTTCCGGCGGCAAGGATTCAGCAGTCGTTGCGGCTTTGATGTGCGAAGCGATCGGTCCGGAAAATGTTGTCGGCCTGACTTTACCATGTCACTCCAAAGATGCTGATGCAGCCGATGCCAAACTAGTCGCTGATCATTTTGGTTTTGAACTGCTCAATATCGATCTCACCGAAACTTTTGATACTTTCAGAAAACAGATCGATAAGCTCGGTGATTTCACCGCGGAAGAGACCAAGAATTCCGATATCAACCTTAAACCGCGTTTGAGGATGGCTTCCGTATATTACATGGCGCCTTTACTCAGTGCCATTAAAGGCGGAACCTATATCGTTCCCGGTACCAGTAATGCCTGTGAACTTTATGTCGGCTATTTCACCAAGGGCGGTGATTCCGTTTATGATATCGCGCCGATCTATGGCCTGACTGTTGATGAAGTAATCGCCGTCGGTGCCGTACTTGGTGTACCGGAAAAAGTCTTGTACAGGACCCCGGATGATGGTATTTCCGGACAATCTGATGAAGACAAGCTCGGTGTCAAATATAAAGACATCGGCAAAGTTCTGCGCAATGAAGAAGTCGATGAAAAGGAAAGAGAGAAGATCGAAGTCCTGCATCACAAGGCGGCACATAAGTTCAATGTGCCGGTCTATAAGGTAGAGGAATAGGATGCGTTTAGGGATCTATTGTGGTTCTTTCAATCCGGTCCATGTCGGACATATCAGGATCGCTAAGGAGTGTATCAGACAGAAACTGGTCGATAAGGTCATGATCATTGCAACTGGTTCCTATTGGGATAAGAAAGATCTGATGCCTCTCAATATGCGTCTGGATATGTTGAGATTAGTCTCAAATAAAAATATCATCATCGATGATAAGTATAACGATATACCTTATACCTATCAGATCTTTCGCAAACTTGAAGAAGATCGTCCTGATGATGAATTCGTCTTTATCTTAGGGGCAGATAATCTTCTTAAATTCGAAGATTGGAAGGAATATAAAGAGATCCTGAAATACGACTTCATCGTGGTCGGACGTGAAGATATCGACGTCGCTGAACAGATGAAGCGTCTGCATAAAGAAAACTATGTCATCCTCGACGTGGAAAAGATGGATATCTCTTCCACTTTCATCCGCAATAATCTTCACGATTATGAAGCTGTTAAAGACATGGTCGATGAAAAAGTTTACCGTTATCTGCTAAATATGGAGAAAGTTATGACACAGCACGAGATCACAAACAGACATGAACTGCTTGATGAAAAAGGCCATCTTAAGGAAGCTGGATTTGCCAAATCGCTGATCCTTGATTACGACCGTAGCAGCATCAAAGCCAATTCCTTAAGGATAAAGGAATGGGACTATTATCTGATCTATAACGATCGATATGCTGTAGCCTTGACCGTCGATGATAACTCATATATGGCTCTTGATTCGATCTCTCTGATCGATTTTGAGAAAAAGTGGGAACATACGAATTCACCGATGAAATTCATGACTTTAGGCAAGAGGAATTTTCCTGTTTCTTCAAAATCCGGCGATGTGAAAGGTGAAGGCAAGGATTATAAGATTGAATTCATCAAGAAGGAAAATGAACGGATCCTGAATTTCCAGATGGATAATTTCCTCGATGAAAAACCAATCGGAGGTTCCATAAGTTTAAAAGATCCTGATGATGAATCGATGGTGATCGTAACGCCATACAAAGAAAGCAAGGTCCATTTCTATTACAATCAGAAGATCAACTGCATGCCGGCAAGCGGCAAGGTCAGCTTTGATGGCAGAGATTATATCTTTGATCCCTCCAACAGTTTCGGGACCCTGGACTGGGGCAGAGGTGTCTGGACTTATAAGAATACCTGGTACTGGGGTTCAGCATCCGGAGACGTTGATGGTCATCGCTTTGGTTTCAATATCGGCTATGGCTTTGGCGATACTTCGGCCGCCAGCGAGAATATGCTTTTCTATGACGGTAAAGCACATAAGCTTTCACAGGTCACTTTCAACATTCCAATGAAGGATGGTAAAGAAGATTACCTCAAACCGTGGACTTTTACTTCCGATGACGGACGTTTTGAAATGGATTTCGAACCGGTACTGGATCGTGCATCAAACACCGATTTTGTGATCCTGGGTTCTGACCAGCATCAGGTATTTGGAAAGTATTCGGGCAAAGCGATCCTTGACGATGGAAAGGTGATCGAAGTCAAAGACTTTATGGGCTTTGCGGAAAAAGTCACTAACAAGTGGTAAAGAAAAAGCCATGTTGCCATGGCTTGAATTGATTAATCAGCTAATGAGCCGAACGGATCCCATGGATCAAGAACGATCGGCTTTTTCTTTGACGCTGCCAGTTGTTTCTTATTTAAATACTTGCGGTGAACGACGGCTTCAAAGACATATTTATCTAACCAGGTATCGGAAGCGATGAAGTAGCCTTTATTGCCGACTTTCTCACCCCAGGAATTCTCGATCTTCCAGCGCGTCGGTTTATTTTTGACGAGATTTACACCGGTGATGACCATCGCATGATTCATGGCTGATTCTCTGGTATCCAGCATTTCTTCCTTGGTGAGATCCAGTTTCATCTTCAGTGTATCGGCGTAATCATAGCTCTTGTCATCCCATAAACCGGCGACTTTGTTGGCGTCTTTGGAACAGTCACAACCAAACCAGACGATCTCTTTATCTTTCAGCTGTTTAAGGATCAGATCCTTGAAATCCTTCATCGGCAGATTCAGGAAGAATACTTCATTCTCAGTTCCGGCAACATTACCCAGATATTTGACCGTATAGGTCTGATAGAAAGGCTTATCTTTGGTCGGACCGTTGATGATTCCGATATATTCATCAAGATCGACACCAAGATATTTCTCATACATTTCCATCGGTGTGACGTCATAGTGGGCGTGATATTTTTCTTTTTTATCATAGTATTCAAAAGTAAATGATACCGGTGGTACTCCAAAACAGTTGCACAGTAATGAGTAACACTCTTTCAGACATTCATCCTTCAGTGCCAGCATTTCTTCAACTTCATGACATTTTTTGCCATCAGCGACAAATTTTCTTAAGCGGCGGTTGATGATCTTATTCATCACGGCCGTATTGGAAGACTGGAAAGTTTCCGGCATGGCCGTTTTTGGGCAAAGACCGTATTTCTTGACTAAAGAGACCATCATATCCCATTGGCCACCATCGCCGATCGCCATCTGTAACAGATAACGCACAGTCTCTTCATGAAGATCATTGTCAGCTTCAGCGATCATCGTTTCCATGAAATAGTTGATCTTTTCCAGTTTGTCATAGAAGGCCAGATAGTTCTGAGAGAACTCGAACTGATCTCGGATGTTGTATTTCTTGGCGATGATCTCGCGCAAAAGCGTCAAGGAAGAGAACAGCCAACATCTTCCGGAGTGCTGCTGATCATTTACCGGCAAGGTCTTGATATCGATCGAGAACAGATCGGGATTATCCTGCTTGCTTTCAAAAGGTTTGGATATCTTATCCAAAGGGCTCTCAGTCAGAGCATTTCTGACAACGCGAAACTGGTCGTTGGCCAGATAGTCCTTTCTTAATGATTCGAGGTGTTTACTGCTGATTGCTTCAAATTTTTTCATATATCTTTTCTTCTTTCTGTCAACAACTATATTATCACTTAATCTTATAATGTATAATTTATTCGATATGGAAGAAAAACTATTTGAACTGGTTTCCGACTATAAACCGATGGGTGATCAGCCGGAAGCGATCGATAAACTTGTGGAAGGTTTAAGGCAAGGCAAACACGAACAGGTCCTTTTAGGTGCGACTGGTACCGGTAAGACTTTTACGATCGCCAATGTCATCGCCAAGGTCAATAAACCGACATTGGTCTTTGCCCACAATAAAACACTGGCTGGCCAGCTTTATTCCGAGTTCAAAGCTTTGTTTCCACACAATGCCGTAGAGTATTTCATTTCCAATTTCGATTTCTATCAGCCGGAAGCCTATATGCCCAAGACTGATACCTATATAGAAAAGAACGCCGTGACCAACGATGAGATCGATATGCTCAGGATGTCGGCTTATAATTCACTTTTAGAGAGAAGAGATGTCATCGTCGTGGCTTCAGTTGCCTGTATCTATGCCGGAAGTAATCCGGAAGACTACAAGGAAATGTTTTTCACGCTCAAAGTCGGTGAGATCATCGACCGACAGACTTTAATTAAAAGACTTGTGGCCATGCAATATCAGCGCAATGACATGGACAGGCTAAGAGGCACTTTTTCCGTTAAAGGCGATGTGATCGAGATCTCTCCTGGCCATACTGACCGCTTTCTGATCAGAGTAGAAATGTTTGATGATGAAGTGGAAAGGATCACGGAGATCGACCCAGTTACTAAAGACGTGCAGAATGGCTACACCGTCTATTCCTTCTTCCCGGCTTCAGGTTATGCCAGGAATCAGGATGATATCAACATTGCTTGTGACAATATTGAAAAAGAGCTGGAAGAGCGTCTCAAGTATTTCAAGGATAAAGGCAAACTGGTCGAATATGAAAGACTGGAACAGCGCTGCCGTTATGATATTGAATCGTTAAGAGAAATGGGTATGTGCTCCGGCATCGAGAACTATGCGATGCATATCGACCATCGTGTGCCAGGACAAAGACCATACAATCTTTTTGATTACTTCAATGAAGATTTTCTGATCGTTGTCGACGAGTCACATGTCTCTTTGCCGCAGATCCGTGGTATGTACAATGGCGACCATCAGCGCAAGCTGACCCTGGTAGAATACGGCTTCAGGCTTCCAAGTGCTTTGGAGAACCGTCCGATGACTTTTGATGAATGGGAGGAACTGAAAGCACCAAGGATCTATATGTCGGCGACACCGGGTGACTATGAGCTGGAAAGAAGTGACAAGCCGATCGAACAGCTCATCCGTCCGACAGGTCTTCTGGATCCGATCGTGGAAGTTCGAAAGACCTCCGGTCAGATCGATAATCTGATGGAAGAGATCAGAAAGAATATCGCAAACAAGGAAAGAACGCTGGTCACAACACTTACTGTAAAGATGGCAGAAGATCTCACCGATTATCTCAAGAAGGCTAATTTTAATGTCGCTTATCTTCACCATGAGACAAAAACGCTCGAGAGAAGCGAGATCATTCATGACTTAAGAGAAGGCAAATATGATGTCTTAGTCGGCATCAACCTTTTGCGTGAAGGCCTGGATATTCCTGAAGTATCTTTGATCGCGATCCTTGATGCGGATAAGGAAGGCTTTTTGCGTTCTTCACGTTCACTTATTCAGACAATCGGCAGAGCGGCACGAAACGTTCATGGCAGAGTCATCATGTATGCGGACAAGATCACTGAATCGATGCAGATAGCGATCGATGAGACTAACCGTAGAAGAAACATCCAGGAAAAATACAACGAGGAGAATAACGTTACTCCTAAGTCGATCGTCAAGGAACTCAATGAAGTCATCCACTCCAAGGAAACGCTGGAAATGTCGAAGAAGTATCGTCAGAAGAATAAACATACAAAAGCGGAGAAGGAGAAGATGATGGCTTCGATCGAGGCGGAGATGAAACAGGCGGCTAAACAGCTGAACTTTGAAAGAGCGGCTGAATTAAGAGATATTCTCTATGAACTCAGGGATGAAAAGTGAAACACCATAGAACGTGGGTTATAATGAAATCATGAAGAAATTAGTACTGATAAGCGGTATCTCAGGTGCCGGCAAGACCACTGCTTCCAATATCCTCGAGGATATGGGCTATACCTGTATTGACCAGTATCCGGTCGAACTTTTGCCTGATCTTCTGGAACTGATCAAGACCAGCAATTCCATCAAATACGATAAAGTTGCCTTAACTATCTGGCTTTCTGATCTGGACAACTATTCCAATCTTCTGGCCAATTCCGATTTTGATTCGACTCTGATATTGATCGATGCCAATAAGGATGTCGTCATCAACCGTTACAAGTTCACCAGACGTGTTCATCCTCTGATCACTTCCAATACGGCTGCAACATTGGAAGAGGCAATCGATATCGAGAAAAGCATTCTGAACAAATTCAAGAAGCGGAATGTTCACGTCATCGATACGACCAATCTAAATCAGAAACAATTAAAGGCTAAACTGGACAAGATCCTGAAATATAATGATTTCAATAATCTGGCCATCACTTTTGAATCCTTCGGTTTCAAAAATGGATTACCTGATGATGCGGATGTGATACTGGATGTCAGGATGCTGGATAATCCTTTCTATGTGGATAAGCTCAAAAACAAGACCGGTAATGATAAACCGGTCAGAGATTACGTTTTGAATTCAAAACTGACGCAACGCTACATAAAGAAAACTATCGCTTATCTTGATTTCATGTTTAAAGCCTATGATAACGAAGACAAGCGGCATCTGACGATCTGTGTCGGCTGTACCGGTGGTCAGCATCGAAGTGTTACGATGGCAAATTTCTTATACGATTACTATAAAGATAAATACATGTGCTATGTCGCACACAGGGAATTAAAATGAAAAATATAGTCGCGATCGGCGGAGGGCACGGCCTTTCCGCGATCCTAAAAGGTATCAGAGACATTGAAGATATTGACATCTCGGCAATCGTTACGGTCGCAGATGATGGCGGTTCGACCGGGCGTCTGAGAAAACGCTATACGATCCCCGCCATGGGTGATATCCGCAATGTTGAACTTGCGCTTTCCGATTCGGAACCTCTGCTTCATGAACTGATGAATTATCGTTTTGAAGGCGAAGACAATATGGACATTGCCGGACATTCTTTAGGCAACCTCATTCTGACGGCCCTGACCAATATGACCGGTTCTTTTTCAGAAGCGATCAGGATCACTTCGGATCTGCTCAAGGTCAGAGGTAAGATCATTCCTTCAACTTTACAGAATGTCACCTTGTTTGCCAGGATGGATGATGATACGATCGTCAAAGGCGAGGCAAATATTCCATCATTGATCCATAACATTGAACAGGTCTTTTATGAGGAAGATGTCAAAGCGACTGATGAAGCCATTAAGGCCATAAATAACGCTGATCTTATCGTCTACGGTATCGGTTCACTCTATACTTCGATACTTCCTAATACAATTATTCCCGATATCAACAACGCCTTGAATGCTTCCAAGGCCGAAAAGATATATATCGCCAACTGTATGACACAGTCGAATGAGACATATGACTATGATCTGAAAGCTCATATCGATGCTTTCAGAAAGCATAATACAACAGTCGATAAAGTCATCATGCATTCAGATACGATACCGGAAGATATCTTGCATCTCTATTACCGTCAGAATTCCATTGAAGTTGTCGACAATGGAGACTGTGGTGTTGAAGTCCTGAAGTTCCCGTTGCTGAAATTTGATCACAATCTCGTCAGACATGATCCGTCAAAGATAAAGATCGCTCTGGAGTCGATAATTTAATGTCTTTTTCTACCGATATCAAACAGGAGATCGCCAATAACGAACTTGAGCAGCATTGTAAAAGGGCACAGTTAAGTGCTCTGACAAAACTGACAAGTTCTCTTATTTTCTCCAGTAACGGTTTTGGTTTGAGCTATACAAGCGAAAGTCCGACCACTTCCAAAAGAACCGTGTATCTGCTTAAGGAATTATATGATGCCAAGACACAACTTGAAGTTGCCCGCAAGACAAATCTCAAGAAAAACAACGTCTATAAGATAACGGTTCCGGAAAAGGGAAAAGAGATCCTGGAAAACCTTGGTCTTTATTCTTCAAGAGGCCTTGAGAAACATCCCTTGCACGAAGTAGTGACCAGAAACTGCTGTGCAGCTTCCTATCTGGCGGGAGCTTTTTTAGCCTATGGTTCCTGCAACGATCCATCGAATGCTTCCTATCATCTGGAGATCTCGGTAAATGATCTGGAACACGCTAACTTTCTGCTTCGGCTTATCTCGCGTTTCTCTTTGCAAGCCAAGATCGCTAAAAGAAGGAACCGCTATATCGTCTATCTCAAGAAAGCTGATTATGTTTCCGATTTTCTGACCCTGATCGGGGCGCACAATGCCAAGATGCGCTTCGAAGATGAAAGGATCGGCAGGGATATCCGCAACTCGGTAAGTCGTATCGATAACTGTGAGATCGCCAACGAGGAAAAGATCATCAGAGCTGGTGAGAAGCAGCTTAATTCGATTAAGACAATTATAGAAGCAGACGCCTATGATAAACTGCCGGAAAAACTCAAGAATGTTGCAGAAGCAAGACAGAAGTATCCGGAATCATCTTTACTGGAACTTTGTGATTATTATATGAGCATGTTCGGTGGTTCCATTTCCAAATCGGGAATGAAACACCGTCTGAATAAACTTGAAGCCATTGCTTCAGAATTGGAGGACTGAAATGAAAGTAGTACTAGTTACCGGAGCTTCTTCCGGCATCGGCAAGGAATATGCCAGACAGTTTGCCTATCGTGGCTATAATCTTCTGCTGGTTGCCAGAAGAGAAGAACTATTAAAAGAGATCGCTGAAGAATTCAAAGAAGAATATCACATCGGCATCGATTATTTTGCCTGTGATCTTGTTTCCGACCCTAAGGCCGTCTATGATTACTGCCAGGAAAAGAATTATGAAGTAGGTGTGCTGATCAATAATGCGGGCTATGGTGATTACGGATCATTTATCGAAGCGGATCTTGATAAGACCTTAGGCATGATCGATCTCAATAATAAAGCTTTAGTCGCTCTGACTTATTATTTCGTTAAAGATATGAAGGAAAGAGGCTATGGCACGATCATCAATGTCGGATCAGTTGCTTCTTTCATGCCCGGACCTTACATGGCTGTCTATTATGCCACCAAGGCCTTTGTGATGTCCTTCTCGATGGCCTTAAGAGAAGAACTGCGCAAATACAACATCAAGGTCTCTGTTTTATGTCCGGCTCCGACCAGATCCGATTTCTGGAAAGTCGCTGAATCCGATACCTCATCATTCTTCAATGACCAGGTCTTCAGAACGACAACGCAAGCGGCAGTGACCGGTTATAAGTTGTTTGAAACAGGCAAGCCGTATGCGATCGATGGACCAGGCTACTCCTTACTGATAAGCGTAGCCAGACTCATGCCGATCGAACTGTGTGCACGTTTAGTAGGGTTAGTTCAATCCAAAACCAAAAAGAAATCAGATTAAAGGCATTACAGCCTTTTTTCTTTAAAAAGTTAAAAAAACTAAAATATTGTTTTATTGTTTCTTTTCGAAAATAATAATTCAATCAGATATAGAGTGACTTTAAGTTTTTGCAGTGCCTCTTCCATTTCGAATGGTAAATTGAGCTGTTTAAACGGAATCTGTTCGTCAGGAACTTCATTTACAAATCTTTCTATGTTTTCTTTGACCAATCCAGACGTTTTGATCTGTCTGCTTATATCAGCGATCTGCAGCAGTCTGAATACATCGTATTTGTGTTTCTTCAGATCCTTTCCATCAACGTGTTCGCCTCTGGATGCGCGATCTTTCAAATCGAGTCACGCATACATCTTAAACGGGATCAGGTATTCTGCACCTAATACTGTGACATCGGATACGGTTTTACGACCTGCCAGCATAAAATCATAGTAATCATCATTTAACAGGATCGCCGACAGACTGGATGTATCATCATCAATATGAAGCGGAGCGATTCCTCCGGGAATATCTTTTATGTAATCAGGTTCTCTTGAAAACAGCTCGATCATTACCGGATAGCCAGGTTTCGGATCTGAAAATCTGAAAAAGTGAACCTGATCATTATTCCTCCAGCCAAACCGATATCCGCCTTCAATAATATATTCCCAGAAAACTCTTGTGAAATCCTGGTATCGTGCTTCCATGATCAGAATCATGTCGATATCTTTTGTTGCTCTGAAATCCAAATCAGCATCACTCATCAGGATATCGCATGCAGTTCCACCGATTATCATGTAACAGTCCGCATAGTCTTTGAATTTTTCAATAAAACTCTTCATTCCTGCTACCATGCATAATCCTCCAAATATTCTTCAACAGCTCCTTCAATTCTTTCGTCAGCGTTTTCTTTAAAGGTTAGTGCCAGTGAGACGGGATCTACTGTTCCTTTATAAGAAAACAGTGAAGGGTCATATTTCCATAATTCTATGTTTACCGGTTCTTTATCTGTCTCCCACAGAGGCATAACTTCAGTGGCTTGGTCCAGGTCAAAATCATCTTTATAAACTGCTCTTGTTATGACTTTTGAATTATTCAGAAGTGTACGCTTCGCAAGAGCTGATTCACCGGATAAAGGATATGCATCAAATATCTTATCTTTAACAACAGTGATGACTTTTTGAACAGGGTTTATCATAAATTTTTCTGCCTGCTTGAAATAGCTGATCCCTGTTTCAGTTGAATAAACAAAATGATTCTTCCCTTGTTTTATCTCTTTGATAAGCCCCATCGAAGACAGCTGTTCGCATGCTCTGGTTATGGTCGTTCTGGTGACACTCAAAGCTTCAGCCGCATCCTTTTTCATAATTGGTTTATCTTTGCATCTGTAAAGAATGAACAGAAAAAGCATCTGAGTAGTCGGCATCATTTTCTGTGAATAAACTGTTTTCTGGTGATAGAATCTGACACTTAATGATGCCGCGAGGAAAGGCAGATACAATTGGCTGCTTTGAGAAATAAAAGGGATGTTCCTTTCAATTAAGCTGTCTCTTTGCGGTCGGCTTAAGCTCTCAAATTCAAAGGCTACCGGCATTTCATATTCTAAAGAGATCTGTCTCATCTGTTTTTCCAGTGCGACGGCACCGAATTTCTCTTCAGCGGGTAAACTGACAGCAAGGAAAGAAAGATCGTCATGAGAATATATGTAAAAAGATCTTCCGGCGCTCATAAAAATAGGAAGTTTTTTTGTTTCTGCTTTTTCGACTTTGAAATTCAATCCAAACAGTTTTCTGTAGTTATCCATCAAACAGACTATCTCCTTAATTACAATTTTTTATTATAATAACATAAATTATGTAATCGTACAATTTTTAGGTAATTAGATATTCTGTGATCACAGAATATCGCTAAATTTTTTGTGCTAAACAGATCGGATTTTCCCGTATACGGGTTTTCCGTACGCGGGGCTATAAAGAATCTGACAAAATCATAATTGGGATTTAATAGTCAAAAGAAAAAGAGGTCCTCTGTCCCTGAACCAGCGTTATACTGACTCAGAGGTTTTTAAACAACCTCTTTTCTGTAGATATCGATCAGGAATGAGAAACTGATCGAAAGATCATTGAGATCTTTCAGCTTTTCTTTATCGTTTATGGATGTCGTGTTGTAATAGGGAGTCATCATGAACAGATTATTCAGATCTTCCTTTTTTACCAGTGTTTTTCTGCTTATAGGGATTTCTTTACAAAGAGTTAATCCATCTATATTGATATCTTCAACTTCGTTGTAGTAAGGATGTTCATAGATCTTTTCTTTCAGTTCATAGAGATGACCCTTATCCGGTTTCACCAGGATGAATATCCCATCATCTTTCAAGATCCTTACTATTTCTTCCTTGGCGATCGGCGCAAAGATCGTCAGTATGACATCAGCGCTTTTATCTTGAAGAGGATCATGGAAGATCGAACACAGCAGATAAGTCGTCGTCTTATCGGCTTTGGAGGCGATCCTGAGGCCGGTCTTGCTTAAGTCAATGCCGATCTTGTCTTTCGCCTTAAAGAAAGAAGTATAATAACCTTCGCCACAGGCCAGATCAACTAAACCATCATTTTCATTTATATATTTATTGATTTCCTGTCTTAAGAAATCATAGTAACCTTTTTCCAGAAACGCTTTTCGTGCTCTGATCATCTCCGTATTATCGCCTGTATTTTGTGAGTTTTTGAGATTCAGATTGAGATATCCTTCTTTGGCGATATCAAAAGAGTGTCTGTTTTTACAGGAATATATTTTGTCTGATCCGTTTAAAATCTTTTTACATACCGGACATAAAATATTCATATTTACTGCCTTATATTTAGTGTAAAATAAATAATATGAAAAAGGGATTATTAATTGTATTCAGCGGTTTAAGTGGGGTAGGAAAAGGTACGATTTTAGCCGAACTCATGAAGATGGAAGACCTCAATCTTGCCTATTCCGTTTCAATGACTACCAGGGATCCAAGACCCGGTGAAGTTGAAGGTGTCAATTATTTTTTCGTGACCAAGAAGCGCTTTCTGGAGGCTGTAAAAAACGGTGAACTTCTTGAACATGCCCGTTTTGTCGACAACGACTATGGCACACCTAAGGCCTATGTCGATGAGAAGAGACAAGAGGGGAAGAATGTTGTTCTGGAGATCGAGATAAAAGGCGCGAAACAGATCATGGAAAAATGTCCGGAGGCTTTGAGCATCTATATCGTTCCGCCTTCAATCGAAGAACTGGAAAGAAGACTTAAGGAAAGAAAGTCCGAAGATGAACAGACGATCATGAAAAGGATCTCCAAGGCCCGTCAGGAATTGGAGGAACTGCAGAAGACCGATATCTATGAACATATCGTCTGCAATGATGATCTGGATAAAGCTATCGCTGAAGTAAGGGAAATAATCCTTGTTGAGATGAACAAAGAATAGATACTACAGCTCATGAAAGATCGGTTGCATATTCTCAAAGGTACAGAAGTATTTGAAGCCGATCTTTTTTAATTCCTCTTTGCCCTGTTCGATATGAAAACCTAAGTGCTCTTTAGCGTGGGAATCAGAACCGATCGTAATGATCTGACCACCTAGTTCATGATAGATGCGAAGGATATCACGACACGGAGTGAGATCTTTTACGCCATAGCGAACATTGGAGGTATTGAGTTCAATGCCTTTATTATCGGCAATGACGATCTTCAGCATCTCATAAACGATATCCACAAAATCTTCCAAAGGGCATTCGCCAGCCGGATCATACCTGTTGAAGGCATCGATATGACCGACGACACTGTAGTTCTTAAAGGCTTTGACAGTATTTAATAGTTCGTTGTAATAAACGCGGTTGTATTCTTTCTGGGTTTTGCCAGCACGGAATTCCGGTAAGTGGATCTCGATATCATCGACTTGGTGATTGGAGTGGATGACGAAGTCCATCGGATAAGTATCAAACAGTTTCTGATACTCATCAAGACGGCACATCTGTAAACCGAATTCGAGACCTTTTCTGATCGTGATCTGACCTTTATATTTATCCTGCAGATAGGCGATCTTTTCAAAATAGCGGGGATAGTCAACATTTCTCAAGGGTGTACCATCATCGTTCTTTCTGAAAGTCGTTCCTTCTACCCCGTGATCGAGTTTGACTCCGTAATCGACATGATCGGTAAAACACAGCTCATCGAGCCCCATGTTGATGGCATCGATGACGACTTCTTCCATTTCGTATTGAGAATCATCGGAGAATTCACTGTGTACATGATAATCAGCTAACATACCATTATTATATTAAAAAAAGTGCCCGTTTAAGGCACTTCTTCAACTCATTATCTGTTGTAGTATTCGATAACAAGCAATTCGTTGATCTCCTGATTGAGTTCTTTTCTTTCAGGGTATCTGACGTATTTGCCTTTACGGGCATCTTTGTCAACTTCAACGAAATCTTTGAATGAGACTGTTGCTTCAAGAGATTCTGCAACAAACGGATTGTTCTTGTAGTTATCCTTTAATTCGATAACGGAACCCGGTTTGATCTGGCATGAAGGGATATCGACTTTCTTGCCATCGACCAGGACATGACCATGAGCGACAAGCTGTCTGGCCTGTTTTCTGGTGCTCGCAAAACCCATACGGTAGACGATGTTGTCCAGTCTTGATTCCAACATGACGAACAGGTTGGTACCGGTGACACCTTTCTTCTTGACGGCTTTGACATAAGTGTTGTAGAACTGCTTCTCACTTAAACCGTACATGTGTCTCATCTTCTGCTTTTCAGCTTTCTGTAAGCCGTAGTTGGACTGCTTGATCCTTCTGGTTGCGGATCCATGCATGCCCGGAATGTAGGGCCTCTTGTTTAATTCTTCGCCTGTTTCAAGAACAGAGAAGTTTAAACGTCTGGAGATTCTCCAAGTAGGACCTGTGTTTCTTGCCATAAGTTTCTCCTCCTTAAGTAAGTACAGGTGTAAATCATCATCACAGGTGTTATTATTGGATTTTCGCTGATAGCGCCCAGCTACTGGTCTCCTGATGCGGTAATAACGCTTAAAGTGACGACTTTACATGCTGCTATTAAATTTATGTGCTCAATAATTATCGCAGATAGGTCAGAAGAAGTCAATTGAAAAAAGACCTTATTAATTGTAGAATTATCGTGTATGAACTATACCCAGATAGCAATTATTGCTGCCGTTGTTTTAGTTGTAGTACTGATCGTCGCTTTATTGTTAGTACGTCGTTCACGTCAGAATAAACTCAAGAAAATGCTGGATGATCTCTATGTCCGTTTTACTGATATTAAAACGGTTCCTTTGGCGTTCAAACTGAATAAAGCTCAGGTGATGGCCAGAAGAAATGAAGAGACTGCTTCCGCGGTGGCTGAGTACCATGGCCGCTATGAAGTTACGGAAGCTCATATCAATGATATCCAGGACATGCTCAATGATGTCGATGACAATCTGAGCACGATGAAGTATAAGGATGCTTTGAAGGCTCTGGCCGATGTCGATGAAGAACTGAAGAAGTGTGAAGCCGAGGTCAGAGATATTGATGATTTCCTGGAAGAATTCTCCAAGAAGGAAAGTGAACAGAGAGAATACTCTTCAAAACTGAAAGAAAAATACCGTGTCGTCAAGACAACGATCAATAAGAATTCACAGATCCTTTCGATTTCTTATGATGGTTTTGTGGAAAAACTGGAAGAGTGTGAAAGACTGTTTTCTTCTTCGGAAGAATACATGTATACCAACGATTATGTTTCGGCACAATATGATCTGGAAAGGATCGAAGAACTGCTCGATGACATCAAACGCAATGCCAATGCTGTCCCTAAATTGATTAAGGATACAAAAGGTGTTTTGCCTCTGATGCTGGATGAGACCAAACGTGAGTTGGCTTTGACCAAGCAAAGAGGCGTTTATACAAATCATCTGAAGATCGATGAAAAGATCGCTGAGATCGAAGTCACGCTCAACAACGATATCAGGAAACTGATGTCAGCCGAGACTGATGGTATCAAAGCCAATGTCGGCAATGCCAAAGATACGCTCAACGAACTGGATGAACAGCTGGAAGCGGAAAACCGTTCCTTCAAAGAAGCCAGAGAGACCAACGACAAAGTTTACGAACATATTCAGGATATGGAAAAGGTCGAAAGCTATGTACGCATTGCCTATGACAAGGATTCAAGAAGATTCGGCCTTGAAGACTTAAGAGAAGAACTGCGTCAGAAAAGAGACAATGTCGTCAAGTATAAATCTCAGTATGAAAATATAAATGTTGATCTGAGCAGCTGTTTAAGACCGGCTTCCGAGATCCTGGTGATGGCTGAAGAACTTGACAAGAATGTGGAAGCTGATATGAAATCGCTGTATTCCTATAAGACGGCGATCGATAAATCGACAGATGGCGAAAGCAGAGCTCAGTCGCAGCTCACCAAGCTGCAGCTGGTCGTCGCGGAAGTCGAAAGCAAGCTGGCGGAATATGATCTGCCTTCCATCGATGATTCCTATAAGAATGATCTGCTCAAATCAAGAGAATATATCGAAAGGATCAGAAACCTGCTCAAGGAAGTTCCACTCAATATCCCGGAACTCAATGTCTTGCTTGATGAGGCGATCGACTTCATCTACAAGTTCTATAACAATATCAATAATGTTGTAGGCATGTGTGTCATGGTCGAAAACGCGATCGTCTTCGGCAACAAGTTCCGTTCAACTTTCCCGGAGATCGACAGAGAACTTTCCAAAGCGGAGTTCCAGTATCTCAATGGCGAATACACCAAGGCCTTAAAGACGGCGATCGCCTGCATGGAAACTCTGTTCCCGGATAATGCGGATGAGAAGATCATGGAGAATGCCTAGTGAAGGTCTATCTTGATGCGGTATCTACAACAGCCGTTGATCCGGAAGTAAGAGATACCTATAAAAAACTGTTGGATGAATATTATTGCAATAGCGATGCCTTATATGATGACGGCGTCGCTATTTATGATATGCAGGAAAAGGCCAGGGAACTGATCGCTTCTTATCTTGGGGTAAAGAAAAACGAGATCGTTTTCACCTCAGGTGCTTCAGAGTCCAATTCTTTAGCGATCAAGGGTCTTTGTCTTAAACATCCGGAAAAGAAACACGTTATAACTTCGATCTATGAACATTCTTCCGTATATAATTCCTTTAAACAGCTGGAAGAAGACTTCGGTTATGAAGTGAGTTATCTTCTGCCTGATGAAAACGGACATATCACTCCCGAAGCTGTTGAAAAGGAAATAAGAAATGATACCTTACTGGTTTCGCTCATGGAAGTAAACAACGAGATCGGAGCTGTCAACGATGTAGAGGCTATCGCTAAAACAGTTAAGAAACATCCTGGCGTCTATTTCCATGCGGATATCACGCAGGGTTTGGGGAAACTGGATATCGATCTTAAAGATATCGATATGGCCAGTTTTTCAGCTCATAAGATCCATGGCTTGAAGGGTAGTGGCGCTCTGTATAAAAAAGCACATATCGAACTGCTTCCGCTTATCTCTGGGGGGCAACAGGAGTTTTCTCTGCGTGGCGGTACTTCCAATGCCTTAACAAATATCGTTTTAGCCAAGACCTTAAGGATCGCTCTTCAAAACAAAGAGAAATATCATGATAAACTTGTGATGTTGCACGATCAGCTGATAAACGGTCTTGATGAGCGGGTAAAAATAAATTATGATAAAGGGCTGTTGACCCTGATCAACATTTCGACCCCGCTTACTTCAGAAGTACTGCTCAATGCGCTCAATGATAAAGGGATCATGGTGTCTTCAAAATCGACCTGTGGTTCCAGAAAGAACGAAGAAAACAGAACACTGAAGAGTATGGGTATCGATGAGGATCATGCGATCAGAGTGTCGTTTGATCACACCAACACGATCGAAGAGATTTCTTATTTCCATAAGATTTTAAAGGAGATCTTAGATAAATATGCCTGAATTATTATATGATCACATCATTGTCAGATATGGTGAACTTTCCACCAAAGGCAATAACCGCAAGGATTTTACGAGACAACTGACACAGAATATCCGCAGGAGACTTCAGGATTATGAAAAACTGACTTTCAATACCTTGCATGACGGTCTTTTTATCAAACTCAATGGTGAAGACTATAACAGTATCAAAAAAGATCTGCTGGATATCTTCGGTTTCGCCTATTTTGCGGGAGCCATCAGAGTAGAAAAGGATATCGAAGAAGTTAAGAAGGTGACTTTGCAGTTAGCCAACAATCATAAGGCGAAGACTTTCAAGATCGCAACCAAAAGACATGACAAGTCTTTCCCGTTACGTTCTGATGACATAAACAGAGCTTTAGCCGGAAATATCCTGCACAATACTGAGCTTACAGTTGATGTCCATGAACCGGATCTGATGATCTATGTCTTCGTAGATAAAGATTTCGTCTATGTGATGGATGAGAAGGTCAAAGGAGGCGGCGGCTATCCGACCGGTATCAACGGCACTGCAATGGTCATGATGTCGGGCGGCATTGATTCACCAGTCGCTGCTTACCTGACGATGAAAAGGGGACTAAAGATCGAATGTATCCATTTCGCTTCCGAGCCTTATACTTCCAAGCAGGCACTAAATAAAGTGTTGACTCTGGCAGAGAAACTTTCAAAGTGTCAGGAAGAAATAAATGTGCACATCATTCCATTTACTGATCTGCAGCTGGCGATCTATAAATATGTCGACGAGCCTTATTGCATCACAATCATGAGAAGGATGATGTATCGTATCGCTGATGAGATCTGTAAAAACCGCAAGATCAAGGTCATCACCAACGGTGAGTCTGTCGGTCAGGTCGCTTCGCAAACTCCGGAATCGATCAGCGTTATCGGCAAAGTCGCAGATACTTTAATCCTTCGTCCTCTATGTATGATGGATAAGCTTGAGATCATCGCTTTAGCTAAAAAGATCGATACCTATGAGACCAGTATCCTTCCGTATGAAGACTGCTGTACGATCTTCGATCCGAAGAACCCGGTTATCAAACCGAAATTAGATAAGTGTTTATATTATGAGACTCTGTTTGATTATCAGAGTCTTGTAGATGAATGTATAAAAAATGAAAGGATAGAAAAAATATCCTATCGTGACAGAAAGAGAGAAGAAGAAAATGAATCAGTATTCTAAACGTCGAAGCAGATTATTGGAATCCTTGTCAGAGAATTCAGCAGTGATCCTTTTTTCAGGTAAAGCGCCGATGCGTTCCGAAGATGAAGCATATTATTTTTCCGTGAACCGCAATTTCTATTACCTGAGCGGACTGGACAAGGAAAACATGGTCTTAGTCATGTATAAGCTGGATGGTGCCGCCAAAGAATTCCTTTTTATCCCGCCGTTTGATGAGAAGATGGCCAGATGGGTCGGTGGCAGGATGCTGAAGGAAGAGGCTTCAAAGATCTCAGAGATCAATAATGTTGAGGATATAAATGAACTCGATGGTTTTGTTGCTTCATTGCTGAATAGAAACAGAAGGAATCCGGATTTCGATCTTTATCTGGATTTCTGGCATTATGAATTCGATCAGACTTTATCTATGGCTCATAACTATGGCAAAAAACTTAAGGAGAATTATCCTTATCTGAACTTGAAAGATGTCTATCCTGTGCTGGCAAAAATGCGTTTAGTCAAGGATGAAGAGGAACTGGAAGAGATCAGAAAGGCGATCCATACCACAAATCTTGGTGTCTTACAGATGATGAAGAGCGCCAGACCTGGTATGAATGAAATGACTTTAGAAGGTATCTTTGCCTTTGTGCTGGCTCAGTCTTTATGTCATAACACGGCTTTTGATACGATCGCTGCCGGCGGGGAAAGAGCGACGATCCTGCACTATCACGAAAACAACCAGCCGGTAAATGATGGTGAACTGTTCCTTTGTGATCTGGGTGCTACCAGCAATTACTACTGCGCCGATATCTCGCGTACCTTCCCGATCAATGGCTGTTATACCGATCGTCAGAAAGAGATCTATCAGATCGTCCGCAATGCACAGAAGATCGTTGAAAGTAAAGCTAAACCGGGTGTAAAACTTAAAGAACTAAATCAGGCAGTCGTTGATTATTATAAAGAAGAACTGCCGAAACACGGTCTGAATGAAGATGTAACGGAATACTATTTTCATTCCTGTGGTCACCATTTAGGCCTTGATACTCACGATATCGATGGTGGCCTTGGAGCTGTATTACAGGAAGGAAATGTCATCACGAATGAACCGGGTCTTTACATTTCTGCTGAAGGCATCGGTGTCAGGATCGAAGATGATCTGCTGATAACGGCTGAAGGCTGTGAAGTTCTTTCAAAAGAATTAATCAGAGAAGCAGAAGAAATAGAGAATTATATGGGTGGACATTAGTTCACCTTTTTATTCGTTTTCGATAAAACAGTCGTGATAGAAAAGATCAAAGAATAAAGTCAGCCCGTAATTGCTGTATTCGTTTCGTAAGGAATGAATGGTACGGGAACTGAACTTTCCTTTTTCACCCAGATAGCAGATCAGTGAATATGAATCTTCAAATAGAGAAGTAGTGTTCAGGGTAATGAGACATTTTTCCGCTTTGATGTCTTTCAACTGATCGTTGATGGCGATCGCAAAATTGCCGGTGACGGAACATACCAGCAGAAGATCGTTTTTGGTCAGTTCTTTGAGTAAAGACAGATTGGAGTTGGCACTGGTCAGAAGCCTGATCAGCTTGCCATTGGCTAAGATCTGCTGCTGGAAAAGACGGCAGGCAGAAGAAGAATCCTCGGCACTTAAGATAACGATGCGGTCTTTGGAAATGAATTTTCTGACCAGCTTTTTGAAATTGATCATCTTTGAGGCACTGATAACATCATCAAGCACGTTCTTGATACTGCTTCCGATATAATCTCTATAATTGGAATGATCGGTATACATGATGAAGCTTTTTTCGTGTTCCAAAATATCATCGATATACATCTTCATCTGTTTGAAACTGTCATAACCGATGTTTTTGATAAAGCGCTGTATGGAAGAACGGGAGACATAACATTCATCGGCTACCGTATAGATACTGGTGTCTTTGATCGTCTCCATATTCTCTAACAGATAACGGGCAATAATAAAATCAGTATCGTTTTCATCATTGGTATTTAATATTGACAATAATGAAGTCAAAAGATTAAATCTGACGATCCCTCTGATTTTATTATCTGTTTCCTGTTTCACAAAAAAATTTTAGCATTTTTTACTTTTTTGGTATCAAAAAATGATACCAATTTAACATTTTGGTCGCAAAATATGAAACCAAGGCGATGTTAGCGTTTTCATATAATTTAAGTATAAGAGGAGGCAAACATGAAACATAACACCAATCCTGTCTTTCCTGAAGGTTTCCTGTGGGGTGCTTCATCTGCTGCTTGGCAGGTCGAAGGCGCAACACTGGAAGACGGAAGGACGCAGGCGATCATTGATCTGAACTCTCAGACCAAGAAACCGTTTGCGGACAACTCTATTGCGTCAGATCATTATCATCATTACAAAGAAGATGTTGCCTTGATGAAGGAATGTGGATTTACCAGCTATCGTTTCGGTATCTCCTGGTCAAGAGTGATACCGGGTCCTGATCGCAAGGTCAATCCAAAGGGAATCGAATTCTACAACAACCTCATCAATGAACTGAAAGCTGCCGGCATCGAGCCGATCGTAACGATCTATCACTATGATATGCCTTGCTGGGTCGATGAAAAATACGGTGGCTGGCATGACCGTGCCATAATCGATGAATTTGATTATTATTGCCGTGTCCTGTTTGAAAACTTCGGTGATCGTGTCAAATACTGGCTCTCGATCAATGAACAGAACATGCAGATCGTCTATGGCAAATGGTTAGGTGTTGCCAAGGGACTTAGTGATGAGGAATGGGAAGTCAAGAAATGGCAGATCAATCACATCATGAACATGTGTCATGCCAAGGCTGTCATCGCGTGCCATGAAATGGTCGAAGGTGGCAAGATCGGTCCTGTTCCGGGATATGTTCCGATCTATCCGAAATCCTGCAAGCCTGAAGATCAGATCGCAGCCATGAACGCTGAAGAACTGACCCAGAAGATCTGGGATGACTTCTATGTCTTCAGAGAGTATTCAGGCTTTGTAAAGAACTACTGGGCAGAGCGCGGAATCGATCCGAAGATCATGCCTGGTGATATGGAACTGATCAAGAACGCTCCGATCGATTTCATCGCTGTAAACTGCTACCGTTCCGATGTAGGCATGTGGCCTGATCCATCATATGTTCAGGAGATCGGCTTAAACAAATACGGCCGCAAGGGTGAATTCGTCTATACCAACTGGCCAGGTGAATATGCCTTGGACAGAAATCCATTCGTCGAAACGACTGACTGGGATTGGCATATCGACGGTGTCTCAATGAGATATGCACTCAGGTACCTGTGGGATCATTATCATCTGCCGATGGTCATCACGGAAGCTGGTTTCGGTGCTCATGAAGACCTCGGTCCGGATGGTCAGATCCATGACCAGTATCGTATCGATTATCTCAGAGACTACATCTACAATGTCGGGCTGGCGATTGCTGATGGTGTCGAAGTATTCGGCTTCAACCCATGGTCTTTCACCGATCTGCTTTCAACCGGTAACGGTATGGCCAAGAGATATGGTCTTGTATTCGTCAACAGAACCGATGATGATCTTCGTGATATGAAGAGATACAAGAAGGATTCATACTACTGGTACTCAAAGCTGATCAAGTCGAATGGTCAGGAATGGAGCTATGACATGTCTGAGTGGAGAGATTTCAACAAGACAAGTGAAATAGCTTCTGATCTCAAGGATAAGATCAAAGATCCTGACTGGAATAAAAAACAATAGGTAATAATCTTAGAAATTAATAAGAAAGGATAAATATAATGGCAAAAAAAGATTACAAAAAATTATCTGATGACATTATTTCTGCCTGTGGTGGTGTCGATAATGTCCTGTCTGCTTCTCACTGCATGACCCGTTTAAGAATGAACTTAAAGGATCCTTCAGTGCTGAATCTTGAAGAAGCAAAGAAGATTCCTGGTGTCATCAATATCGTTGTCCAGAATGGTGAACAGCAGTTTGTCATCGGCCAGGATGTCGCTTCGGTTTATGAAGAAGTAACCAAGAACGATATCAAGGCTGCCGGTTCAGTTGATGATCCGGATGCTTTAAAGGCTGATGCTCAGAGCAAGAGCAACTTCCTTGAGGCTGCGATGTCTTATATCGGCGGCATTTTCTCTCCGATCATTCCGATATTCATCGCCGGTGGTCTTACAGGTGCTGTCATTTCTCTGCTTCAGACATTTGCTGGTCTTGATGCAACAAACGGTACCGTTGTCGTTTTGACTGCTATCCAGCAGGCAATGCTTTACTTCTTACCTGTCTACATTGGTTTCTCAAGTGCTACAAGACTGAAATCAAATCCTTACCTTGGTGCGTTCCTTGGCGCGATCCTGCTTTATATCACGGTTAACCGTCCGGAAGTTCTCAATTTCTTAGGTATTCCGGTAGCCAATATCGGTTACAACGGCCAGATTTTCCCGGTCATCCTGGGTACGCTGTTCATGTCAGTTGTATACCGTTTCCTGCAGAATCATCTGCCAATCGTCTTAAGAACTGTTTTATTACCGTTATTAACGATGCTGATCACAGTTCCGGTTACACTGATCGTTTTAGGTCCTTTAGGATACTGGGTAGGTACAGGTCTTGCTAACCTCGTCTTAGGTATCTATCGTGCTTTCCCGGCTTTAGCTGTTGCTATCATCGGTGCAACTACCGTATGGCTCGTCTTCTTCGGTATGAACAACGCTACTTATCCGGTTCTGTTCCTCTTGCTGGCTGAAGTTGGCTCTGACCCGCTCATCTGCACAGGTATGGCTCCGGCTAACGTTGCTGTAGGTGGTGCCTGCTTAGCTTACGCTTTATTACAGGCCGATCCTGACAAGAAGGGTGTTGGTATCTCTTCCGGTATTACAGCTTTATGCGGTATTACTGAACCTGGTGTTTACGGTGTCTTGTTCCCTAACACTTATCCGCTCATCGGTGCTATGGTCGGCGGCGGTATCGGTGGCTTCATCGCCGGTCTGTTTGGCCTGACTCAGTATGTCATCGCCAACCCTGGCTTCCTTTCCTTCGCTGCTTACTTCAATCCAGATGGAACCTGGGGAAACTTCTGGGGCATGATGGGTGTCATGGTTCTCGCTGTTATCATCGGCTTTGTCGTAACATATATCTTAGGCAAAAGATGGATCGCCAGCGGAAAAGCTAAATAATCATATATAAACCGTTTCAGAAAGGAAGCAGGCAACTGCTTCTTTTTCTTATATAATGATTTCAGTATGAGGTAGTTTTCGATGAAGAAAGTAACATTTTACTATGTCCGTCATGGCAGGACTTTATTCAATAAAGTCGGCAAGATGCAGGGCTGGTGCGATTCGCCATTAACTGAAGAAGGTATCAATAATGCCTATGAGGCAAAAGAAGTATTGAAAAATATCACTTTTGATCACGTCTATACTTCGACCAGTGAAAGATGTATCGATACCGCCAATATCATCAAAGGCGAGCGGAACATCCCGATCAGCTATGAAAAAGGGCTCAAAGAAACTAACTTCGGAAGCTTTGAAGGTGTGACGATCACCAATCATCTTGAAGAGATCGACAAAAGACGTTTGACAACTTTTGACTGGTCGGATGTTGGTGGCGAGAATATCGAGATGCTGTCAGAAAGAGTTCTGAAAGAATATCAGAAGATCTATAATGAATCTGCTGATGGTGATAAGATCCTGATCGTATCTCATGGTTCGGTATTCTTGCATATGCTGCACTTCATGTTTAGCCTTGATCGCGATTACTACATGGAGCTTATCTCCAAAGATGAAAGAAAAGACATGCCTTGTCCTAATGGCTATGTGGCTGAATTCTACAGAGAAGGGGATGAATATATCCTTGTCCACTTGAATAAAAGAGATGATTCGGTAATAGAAAAACTATATTTGCGAAAAAGAGAAAACAGTTTATGATTCCTGTTTCAGGTCTGTACGCAGACCTTTTTTGTTGGAATGTTGTATGATATAGGGGTATGAAAAAACTGTTAACTGTATTAGCGCTTGTATGTATTTTATTCACAAGCAGCTGTTCAAAAAAAGAAGCTCTTCCTCTGCCGGAACTTGAAGATGGCATGAGAGGACAATTAGGTATCGATAAGAATATCAACGAGGCAACGATCGATAAATACCTGGGCAGAGATGACGCGGTGTATCGCGATATGCGCATGCTGAAGGATGAAGCCAACTATGAAGCGATCGGTGGTGATTCTTACCTGTCTGGTTTTGTTAAAGGTTTTGAAGTCGTTCCATTTCCGTATTTATGCAATGTCACCGGTTTGCCGGAAGAAGTAGGATCTTCCTACAGTGGTACAACATTATTTACGGAAAAAGATGGTGAATATACTGCAAATTATGAAGAATCGATGCATATCCTGGAAACATTATTCCCGAAAGATAAGATCATCTTCCTGATGTGTGGTGGCGGCGGTTATGTCGGTATGACTAAGAAGATGCTGGTAAGCTTAGGCTGGGATGGCGATAAGATCTATAACACCGGCGGCTACTGGTACTACGAAGGTGATAATGCTGTCGATATCCGATATGCGGAAGGTGGCAAGGAATATTACAATTTCGCCATGGTCGATTACCATGATATCGATTTCTCACTTTTGCATTCTTTGAATGGTGAAAGTGGCGGTGATTCCGGAAATACTGATCCGGCTGAAGATGACACCTTTATTCAGATCAGATCGTTAGATGAACTCAATCAGCTGGAAAATGAAGGCAAGACTTTTGCTTTATATGTCTATATGCCAGGTTGCGTATCCTGTGCTTCTTTTGCGCCGATCGTAAAGGAATTCACAAAACAAAACGGCATCGATATGTATGCTGTTGAGCTCAGTGTATTAGCTAAAACCAGGAATTCAGTCAGTGACCGTGTAACCTATACACCATCAATGTTTATCTATAAAGACGGTGAAGTAGTTGCCTATCTTGATCCTGGCAGCAATGATGATCTGCCGTATTATGAAACTTTAGATGGCTTAACTGAATGGTTCAATAAGTATATTGACATAAAACAACTTGAATCAGAATGTGATTCAGGCTGCAGCTTCTAAATACAGTTATCTTCATAGATCCTGGTGAGTTCTCTGTTGGCTTCCAGGATCTTTTCTTTATTGATTTTCAGGATCTTTCGATCATATGTATAAAGACCGTTGATCTCACCCTCAACATCGCTGATCTGTGTCATGATACAGCCAACTAAACCATTTTTAATTGAAGGAATAACCATCTTGTGATGCATCTCGATGATCTTGACCGTCAGTTCTTCTTCGCTGTTGGCCTTACCATAACCATAGGTCTTTTTACCATCATTATGTTCTTTGATATCTCTGGTAAAACCTCCACATTCAGATAACAGTAAAAGTTTATCTTTACTATTTAAAACTTTGTTACGGAAATAGATGTGATAGGAATCAAAATCCGATTTGTCATCAAAGAACCATCCGGAAGTTGAATCAAACAGTCTTTGCGGATCTTCTTTTTTCAGTATTTCGTAACACTGTGAGGCATTCTGCTGACCCCAGCCTTCGTTGTAGATCGTATAGCCGATAATACAAGGATGCGATTTTAATAAACGTATCGTTCTGATACTCTGATCGATAAAGAAATCAAAACGCTTCTGATCTTTAATTCCTCTTTTCAATTTCAGGAATCCGATTGTCGGTAATATGGTATCTTTAAAGAACGAATACCTGCCGGAATTGACCATGTCCTGAATCACCAGAATCCCGTGTTTATCACAATAGTAGTAGAAAGCCTCTGCTTCGATCTTGATATGTTTTCTTAATGTGTTGTAACCAAGTTCCTTTATACCCATGACATCTTTCTCATAGTCTTCAGGCTTTTCGGGAGTATAGATCCCTGATTCAAAATAGCCCTGATCAAGAAGTCCATTGATAAACAGCGGTTTGCCGTTCAGGAATAAACGCTGATAGCCGTTAATTGTTTTTGTTTCGATCTTTCTGAAGGCAAAATATGATTCTATCTCATCATAATCTGTTCTGATCTTCAGTTTATAAAGATAAGGGTTTTCAACTGACCACAGACGAGGATTGGCAATATTGATATCAATAATATTTGTGGTGAAATCTCTTTTATAGTTTTCAAATTCAATGGTAAAACGATCTGTTTCAGATATGATCTCCAGATGAATATTATTCATATCGCTGCTTATCACTAAGTCATCGATACCGTTTTTCGGATAAGCTTCGATCCAGACGGATTGCCAGATTCCGGAGATCGGTGTGTACCACATACCGGCCGGATTCTTGGATTGCTTGCCATAAGGATAATAATAATTCAGATCATCGATGACCTTAACTTCCAGATTGTTTTCTTCTTTAAGATATTCGGTAATATCAATGGAAAAAGGAAGATATCCTCCTTCATTGTGATAAACATAAAAACCATTCAGATATACATCAGTGATCATATCTACTGCACCGAAATGTAAGATCACCTTATCGTTTTCACCATAAAAGTTTTCAGGCAGAGTAAAACTTTTCTTATAGTCCAGGTCACCCAACTCACCTTGATAGTCTGAAAGTTTGGATTCAGGCGGGAAGGGTACATTAATTGGTTTGCTGTTGAGTATCCATTCCCCGTTCAATGAGAAAAAAGAATCACGTTTTAATTGAGGCCTGGGATAATATGTATCATAACTGTTCATATTTAAATTCTACACGATGTATGATATTTATATATGAAAAAGATAGTGTTAAAAGTTTTTCTGATCACCATCATCAGCTTGTGCTATTCAGCCTGTGCAGATAAGACTGAAGATAATAAAGCAGAATTCCATATGATCAGTGGTGAAGAAGCCAAAAAGATGATGGATGAAAAAAGCGGTTATCTCATCATTGATGTGCGCAGGATTGATGAATATGAAAGCGGACATATCCCGAATGCGATAAACATTCCTAATGAAGTGATTGGCGAAGAAGCCGAAGAAAAACTTAAAGATAAAGATCAGCTGTTACTGATATACTGCCGCAGCGGACGCAGAAGCAAGGAGGCGGCACAGAAACTTGTGGATCTTGGATATACTAATGTTTATGAATTCGGAGGCATACTGGATTGGACCTATGGAATTGAAAATTAAAAGATTCAACGAATTAAGTCTTGATGAACTGTATAAGATCCTTAAACTCAGGGTCGATATTTTTGTAGTAGAACAAAGCTGTCCATATGAAGAAATAGATGATAATGATCAGAAAGCGATCCATGTCTGGTTTGAAGATAAGGAAAAGATCATGGCGTATCTAAGAATCATGGACAAAGGCGTGGAGAGCGAATATGTCTCAATTGGCAGAGTCATTGCGAGTGAAAGAAGAAAAGGTTTTGGTACAAAGATCCTTGAAGAAGGGATTAAAGTTGCCAAAGACTATTTCAATGCGGATTTGATATATCTGGAAGCTCAGGTCTATGCGAAAAGCTTGTATGAAAAGCATGGCTTTGAAGTTGTTTCCAATGAGTTTGATTTGGATGGAATACCACATGTGAAGATGATCAAAAAGTTATAATTTGAGGATATGGTTTAGATGAGAAGAATATTATTTGTCTGCCATGGCAATATCTGCCGCAGCGCCATGGCTGAATATATCTGTAAACAGATCAGACCCGATATATATTGCGAATCACGAGCCTGTTCCTATGAAGAAGAAGGCAATGATATCTATCCGCCGGCCAAGCGCTGTCTGGATCGAAACGGGATAACCTATAAAAGGCATCACGCACACAGGATCAGCCAGAAAGATTATGAGAATTTTGATGAAATATATGTCATGGATCATTCCAATATGTATCTGATCAATCGGATCATAAAAGATGATAAACATAAAATAAGCTATCTGGCTGCTGAAGAGATCGATGATCCATGGTATACAGGCGACTTCGATGGGGTATATGAACAGTTATATGAAGCAATAGAAAACCTTTGATCAGAACAGATTAAAGGTTTTTTAAAAACTCTATTGACAGTCAAATGAACTCATGTTACAATCAAAGTACCATGAAAGGAGGTAGTTTAAATGGACAAACAAAATAAGATGCTTTTTAATAAAAAGTTTTGTGATATGACAGTGAAGTTTCCCCAGAAGACTACCTGTCATAGACTTGTGTAAATTATAAGTTTGATTCATGGAGGTAATTAGAAATGAAAGTAAATGTAGATCTCAGGAAAGTCATTCCTGTAGTATTGATCGCAATATTATTAATGGTATTCAGCTTAAGTGCCTTTGTAGTCGTTGATCCTGGTAATACCGGGGTCGTCATAACGATGGGCAAGGTCGAGGAAAATGTTTTACAGGAAGGGGTCCACTTCAAGATTCCGTTTGCCCAGAAGGTCGTTCAGATCGATAACCGTATTACAAAACTGGAAGTCGATACTGAGGCTTTCTCCAAAGACTTACAGACAGTTGATACGACTTTAGCCATAAACTACCGCATCGACAAGAATATGTCCTACAGCATCTTCAAGGAGATCGGTTCCAATTATGAAGGCGTTCTGGTCACTCCGGCAGTCAATGAAGTTTTAAAGGCTATCGTATCCAACTATACAGCTGAAGAAACTGTTTCCAACAGAGCACTCATCTCCAAGGGGCTGCTCGATGGACTCAATGAAAAACTCAATCCGTTCGGTCTGTATGCGACTGATGTGAATATTATCGACTTTGATTTCTCAGATGAATTCATCAACGCTATCGAAGAGAAACAAGTCGCTCAGCAGAAACTTCTGAAGGCTGAAACGGAAAAACAAACAGCTATAACCATTGCGGAAGCTGAGGCAGAAACCTTGAAGATCAAGGCTCAGGCTGAAGCTGAAGCAAACCGTATCTTATCTGAATCACTAAGTGATCAGATCATTGAATACAGCAAGATCGAGAAATGGGATGGCAAGCTCCCACAAGTCTCCGGAGCTTCAACCATTATCGATTTGAGCGAATAAATTAATAGGAGGTGTTTGAAATGCTGATGGTATTATTCGGATTATTTGGATTGATGCTTGATTTATTATTTTCAGGCATCTGGCTCATTGTAAAGATCGCCTTTTCTCTGAGCCCACTGTTTCTTCTGTTTTACTTGTTAAGACCTTACAGAAGATATTAATTTATTGAAGCTGCTGTTTCTTCTCCCCAAAAAATGCGAAAATAGAATAGAGGAAGCATGCAGCTTCTCTTATTTATGGGGAGGTATGAATTATGTTAAGCAATCTGATTCCGGGCACTAATATAGAATATGGTGAAGGTACAGAACCATTCGGCGTGGTCAAGACGATGATCAAGGTGACCGGCGGTCTTTCCTTGTCTCAGGTTGCCAAGATCACAGGTCTACAGGCATCGACGATCCAGAACTGGGTCAAGAGAGAATTTGTACCGCGACCTGTCGATAAGAAATACTATGAAAGGCATCTTTCCCGGATCATGGTGATTTCAGCCTTAAGAGATTGTATGAACATCGAAGAGATCGGTGAACTCATGCATCTGATCAACGGCGATACAGAAGATGTCATGGATGACATAGTTCTGGAAGAAAACCTCTTCAACTATTTCTGCAAGATCATCAATCTGATCGATGAACAGGCGCTCAATGATGCGACGATCGAAAAAACGATCCGTGATTCTTTGGTCAATGAAGATGAGAAAAACAGAGGCAAGCTTACGACTGCCTTAAAGGTCATGATCTATGCTTATATCGCCGGAAAATGTTACGAGTATATCAACGAAAACATGAACATCCTGCGAAACGATAAATAGAAATCAAGAACCTTCGAAAGAAGGTTTTTGCGTACTATAATGAATTCGTGGGATTATTTGGACTTTTTCAGAAAAAGAAGAGGTATGAAGGCCGGATCGTAGATCTGCAAGAGCGGTTTAGGGTGTCGGAAAAGACAGCATATGATGGAGTTCCGACTGTTTATTATGATATTTTGAAACATGGGACTATAGAAAAGCTCGGCAAGATTGACCTGAGACTTACGGTCGAAGGCGATATGTATTATTACGGGCATATCGGATATAATATCTCCCGCCCATATCGGGGCAATCACTATGCCTATGAGGCATGTCTTTTACTTTTTGAAGTAGCCAGAGCTGAATTCGGACTGGATGAGCTGATCATTACCTGTTCACCGGATAATGTAGCTTCATATAAGACTTTAACAAAACTCGGCGGAGAACTGATCGAAGAGGTCAAAGTTCCGAAAGGTCATCCTCTGTATACAGTCGGCGAAACGGAAAAATATGTTTTCCGCTATAAGATCAGTCTTTAACTAGATATCGTCGCAAACGATCTCATAGCTGACATGGTGTTCCAGTTTCTTTTTGATGAATGGTTTCAGGATAATAGCGCCGGCTATCAGACCCAGGATAAAGCGGGCAAGATTGCGATAGAAGGTATAATCTTTCCAGAAATAAGGGATTATAAAGTCACACAATGACATGAATAAACTGCCGATGATCACGGCGATTATCGTCTTTTTGGAAAATATCTTTGACCAGGGCAGATCAGGAAAGAAGATCTTGATACAGATCCCGATGACTAAAAGCAGTATAAGAGTTTGAACCACAAATGAAAGAAGAAGGTGCAGGATCGGAGCAATCAGGGTCTGAAAAGTCAGATTGAACAGATAGATCAATACATTACCTAGACCCCATAATGGTACAAAAAATACGGTTCTGATCTTGACCGGAATGCGATAGATCAGATTTTTTATTTTCTGTTTAAAGTCGGCTTTCTCATTTTCTTCCAGATCATCTTTTGAGTAATCATCTATACTTTCAATGACGGCCTTAGAGGTCTTGGGATATTCTTTTTTAAGTTCCTGAGCAGAATCAAAAAGCGATCCGAGAAGAAGAGAAATAGAAGTAAGGGAAGCCAATAAGCCGATCCCGACTTTCTTGCGCGTGTTGTTTTCTTTCACGTAATAATTATAATAAAAATCGAAATAATGCAGAAACTTACGGATATCAGAGAAGCTGTATCATATCTTCAGGAAGGAGATATCGTTACTTCTAACGGTAAGGATTTTTATGTCTTGAAGAATGATAAAGTGCATATTTATTCCAATGGTTCTCATTATTCGCTGGAGTTAAGTGATTTTGCAAGACTGTATAATAAAAACACTTTCTATCTGTATGAAGAAAGTGCTGAGATCGATGAAACAAAAGATGAAGCCTATTACCGTTACTATCGCAAATAGGCTTTTATTTTTTCTTAAAGAACAAACCTAAACCGGCTCCGCAGAAACCGCCGATGATATGCGTCAGCTGTGAAATATTATCAGCTGCGGTAGCTCCGTTGTAGAATTCCTGTCCAAGCCATAAGATGGCGACTAAGATCAGGGTGATCGGAATGCCCTGTTCCTTGCCGGTAACGGAGGCTAAAAGGATAAAGGCAAAGACGATGCCGCTGGCTCCCAATAACATGACGTTAGGCTGGACAAGATTATGAATGACGCCGGTGATAACGGCGGTAAATATGATCACGGTGATGAGGCGGTCGTGATACTTTTCTTCCAGGATCGGCCCCAATAAAAGGATATACAGCATATTGGAGTTCAGATGATCGATTCCCGCATGGCCGAAGATATGGCCGATCATTCTCACATAGGACAAAGGATCAAGAAAAGAACTTCCATAAGTAGAAAAAACCAGAACGGTCGAGCGGCCGTTGGTGACATAATCCAGACCAAGGGCCAATAGGCAGATCAAGACGAAACAGATCGTGATCGGAGCGTTTATGTAGATACGGAAGTTTTTTCTGTTCATATGTCTATTATTGCACAAAACAATGGCAAGGCATAAAATAAAAAACGTGAAGAAGAAGATTAAAACAGCCCTGGTTTTGGAAGGTGGGGGGATGCGTGGAGCCTATACGGCAGGCGCACTTTCCTGGCTCTTGGATAATAATATAGAATTCGATAATGCCTATGGAATTTCTACAGGTGCCGTTCATCTGTGCAATTTCCTGACCGGTTCAAAGGACAGACTGTTTGACTTCTCAGTCGATGGCATCGTTGATAAGCGTATCGTCGGTATCAAACCGTTACTTCGTTGCGGCAGGATCGTTGATTATGAATTCCTTTTTGATCACATCATCAAAGAAGAAAAGCAGTTTGATATCAATGATCTGAAAAACTGCAAGACTGATGCCTATATCGGCCTTTATGAATTAAGTGAAGGCAAAACAGAATACTACAGTGTCAGAGATATCTCTTTAAAAGAACTGCAGGCTTCGACTTCTTTGCCGATCATCGGCAAGATCGTAGAAGATAAAGGAAGGCAGATCCTGGATGGCGGGATCACGGATATGATCCCGATACAACAGGCGGTAAAAGACGGTTGCAACCGCTGTCTGATCATCACCACCAAACCTGGTGATTATGTCAGAAAACCGGCCAAGAAGGCTATTGTTGAACTGATGAGACTATCATATCCGCAATGTGAGAATATCGCGGAAGACTATAAGATCAGACATCTCAATTATCAGAAACAGATCGATATGATCAAAGAGATGAAAGATAAAGGTGAAGCGGTATATTGCTTCCCAAGCAGAAGTTCTAATGTTACCAGAATGGGTGGCAGCAGAGATGAACTTGCTGTACTTTTTGAGCTTGGCTATAACGATATGGAAGAAAGAAAGGAACAGATCCTTAAGTTACTTGAAAAAGACAGTTAAACTGTTTCTTTGTGGCCTGATCATTTTCTGTCTGTCTGCCTGTCAGAAAGATTCAAAACCACAGGATAATAACACAGATAAGAACGAGGAAAAAGAAGAATTTATTGATCCCGTACAGGACATTTTTATTTTTGAACAGCTTGATAAAACACTGGCAGAACGCTTAAAGGAAGCCAATGGAAATAAGGACTTACAGAACTATCAGTTCAAAATGCTGTTCAATGATCAGTTTGATATTGAACTCACAGACATTAACGGAAATGCAGTTTCTTTAGGTGACTGCGATCAGTTCTTCTTTGAGATCGCCTCGGTAGAGTGTTCGCATTGCCGTAAAGAGTTACATATTATTGATGCTTTCAAGGAAGAGAATGATATACCATTCATTCAGTATTTTGATGTCGGTGATGCTCAAGAGATCAGAAAGATCTATGAAGAAGAGGGATTGGAAATAAAAGATGATCAGATCATTCTTGTACGCAACGATGACCTTCACACCTATTTCAAGGAACTTGGTCTCAAGGCTTATCCTACTCTTGTCACTTATAAAGATCATAAGATCTCCTTTGTCGGACAGGGGAGCCTTGATCTGATCGCTTTAGCCAAAGTTAAGGAAGTTGGCTTTAATGATCCGATCAAAGAAGAAAATCTTTGTAATGAAGAAGGAAGATCTTATCTTGAATTAAGCAGATCAGTCGATGATGTGAAAAAAGATCTGTCCAAGGAAAACCTTGCAGCCTTGAAAGTTTTGGATAATGATGATTATACGGAAGATGTAACTTTAAAACTTATGGGTAAAAAAGTCGATCTATCCAAGAGTTCTAATCACGATAATGATTCCTTTATCAACGAAGTAAAGGATTTCACGAAATACGAAGATAAGAAACTGGTCTTGCTTTATACCTATCTGAAAGATATCGGTGATACGGATAAGATCGTATTCATAAACGAACTGATCGAAGGTGATAATGAGACGGAATATGTTGTAGTCCTGGTAGAAGGTTTTGAATCCGTATCCAACTTCATAAGACAGATGCCCAGATTCAACTGTCCGATGATCTCAACGTTGTCTGCCTTGCCTGATGATCTGTATGGTTTCGGGATCATTGATTATCCGACAGCTTTATTTGTAGAAAAAGGAACGATCACCGGTGTCTATTCACATGTGGAAAACAAAGAGAAATTTGAAGAAGCGAAGAGATTGTTCTTATCCGATGAGTGTATTGCGTATAAGAAAAATAATCAGATAGTGAAAGGGTAGTGTTCAGGAACACTGGTAAAGGTCATGATCTCATTGGAGATCGGGTGTTTGAAGCTGATAAGATTTGACCATAAAGCAATCTGCTGGCCTCGGATCGCTTTTTTGTTGTAGCGCTGATCTCCCCATAAAGGATGATTGCGGGAAGAAAACTGGACTCTGATCTGATGAGATCGTCCGGTATGGAGGATGACTCTTACTAAGGCCAGATCGTCTTTGCGGGACAGCACTTCATAGTCCAGGACAGCGAGCTTGCCTTTGGGATCGACTCTGACGGTATTGGTGTGCGCATCTTTTAAAAGATGATCCTCAAAATTACCTTTATCCTTTAAGCCATTATCTTCCACGACCGCCAGGTATTCTTTTTTGAATTCTCTACCCTGAATCTGTTTGGAAAGCCTGGAGGCAGCTTTTGAGGTACGCGCAAAAACACATACGCCACCCACCGGTCGATCCAGGCGATGTAAAAGGCCCAGATAGACTGCTCCGGGCTTATTGTATTTTTCTTTGATGTATGCTTTGGCCATGGTCAGAAGATCTTCATCTTTTGATTCATCTTCCTGCATGGGAACATTTACCGGTTTTTCCACGACCAGCAAATGATTGTCTTCATATATTACTTTCAACGGTGCCACCTGGTCGTCTGACCACAAGGTAAAACATAACTGCTGTCTTGAATCCTGATACCTATCTCATTGCTTTCAACAGTTCCTTTGATTTTTCTTTCTTCCAGATGTCTTCTTAAGGCATTGGCGATGACGGTTGGTGAATAACCGGTTGTATAGGTGTTGATGATGATGAAAAGCGGATCATCGCTTAATAATTCAAGGGCGTTTTCAATTAAGGGATTGATTTTGTCTTCGAATTTGAACAGTTCGTTATCAGGGCCTCTTCCATATGATGGAGGATCCATAATGATGCCATCATATTTATGGCCTCTTCTGATCTCTCGTGCTGAGAATTTCAAGGCATCATCCACGATAAAACGGATATGGTTGTTTTCTAAACCGGAGAGTTTCATATTATCCTTGGCCCATTCATTGATGCCTTTGGAAGCATCAAGATGAACCACTTCCTTAGCTCCCGATGCAGAAGCGACCATTGTGGCGGCGCCGGTATAGGCAAACATATTAAGAACCGTCGCATCTTTTTTGCGTTTTATGTTTTCACTGATAAAGTCCCAGTTGGCCGCCTGTTCAGGAAACAGTCCGGTGTGTTTGAAACCGGTCGGGGAGACCCTGAAAGTCAGTTCCTGATATTGGACATTCCAGGATTCAGGAAGCTTCTTTTTATATTCCCAATGCCCGCCTCCGGAAGTTGAACGATGATAAAAAGCATCGGCTTCATCCCATATTTCCGGCTTTGTTTTAGGCCAGATCGCCATGGGATCAGGCCTTCTTAAAATATGGCCTTTCCAGTTTTCCAGTTTTTCTTTATCTCCGGCATCAAGCAGGGTATAATCAGGAAACGAATCAGTCGTAATCATAAACAAATTCTAACACGCATTGTAGTAAAATATTGATGTGAATGTTTACGAAGCGATCGCATCCTATAAACCTTATAATATCCAGGAAGAAAAAGATCAGAAAACGATCTTAGGTTTTCTGGACAAGTATGATGATGCTTTCGAAAGAAGCAATGAACTCGCGCACATGACTGCTTCGGCCTGGGTAGTAAACAAAGACAGAACCAAGGTTTTAATGGCATATCATCGCATTTATGATTCCTGGTCATGGTTGGGAGGCCATTGCGATGGCGACAAGGATTGTCTGAACGTGGCGATCAGAGAAGTCAGAGAAGAGTCTGGTTTAGAAAATGTCAGAGCTTTAAGTGAAGATATCTTTTCTTTAGAGGTGCTCAGCGTCGATTCACATATCAGAAAAGGAAACTATGTGCCGACCCATCTGCATCTGAATGTCACTTATCTTCTGGAAGCTGATGAAAATGAAACTTTAAGAGTTAAAGAAGATGAAAACAGCGGTGTGGCCTGGTTTGAAATGGATGAGGCCGTAAGCAAGTCAACTGAAAAATGGTTCAGAGATAATATTTACAGCAAGTTAAACAGCAAGTTGAGGAATGACTATGAAAACAATTAAGAGAATCGTATTGACCGGTGGTCCCTGTTCAGGAAAAACGACCTTTACGTCCAGAGCCCGTCAGGTCTTCGCCGAAAGAGGCTATCGGGTCATCATTGATAATGAATCAGCTACCGATCTGATCACCGGCGGTATTTCACCGGCGACGATGGGCATGTATGAATTCCAGAAATACTGCGTAGCTTTGCAGCTGAAAAAAGAGGAGCTGTGCTATCAGGCTGCTCAGGAGATCTCGGGTGACAAGGTGCTGATCTTTATTGACCGCGGTATCTTTGATGATATGGCTTATGTAGGTGAAGAAGCCTTTAAAGAGATATTGAAGAATTTTGATATAAAGATCGAAGAACTCAATGACCGCTATGACATGGTCGTGCATCTGGTCACGGCAGCCAAAGGCAAGGAAGAAGCCTATACCTACGCCAATAATGCGGCCCGTTATGAAACGATCGATCAGGCCAGAGCGATGGATGATATGGCTCTAACTTCCTGGGATTCGCATCCTAACCGCGTGATCATCGGTAATGAGAACGAGTTTGAAGTAAAGATGATCAATGCGATCCAGAGCGTCTTCCAGTTTCTGGGCTATGGTACGCCGGTTGAGAAATTCAATAAATATCTCATCAATGTCAATGTCGATGTTATAAATAAATTTACGCAGGAAGACAACTATTCGACTTCCTTTATTGTTCAGCACTATCTGGTTCCGGAAAACGGTTATCAGCGCTGGATAAGAAAGCGTACCAGCAATGATGTGACGATGTATTCATATTCCGAGGCCAACTATCTGCAGACAAATGAACGCATCAAGGTCGACAGGGTCCTGACGGAAAAACAGTACAAAGATTACATGCGGGAGATCGATACGGAAATGAATCCGCTGGAGAAGACCAGATATGCCTTTATCCATAACGGATTGTTCTTTAAGCTCGATGTCTTCAGTTTTGATACCAGCAAGGGTATCCTTTCCGTCGATGTTCCAGCCGATGGCAGAGAGATCACGATCCCTGATTATATCGAAGTGCTCAAGGATGTCACGGATGACCTGGACTATAAGAGCTATTATCTGGCCAAATCCAATAAATATTGAGATGATTACATATTCGCAATTAAACGAAAATCAGAAAAAAGCCGTTACAGATGAAGCAAATCATCTACGGATCATCGCGGGTGCCGGTTCCGGTAAGACCCGCGTTTTAACGATGCGGATCGCCTATCTGATTGAACAGAAAGATGTGAGACCTTATCATATCCTGGCCATCACCTTTACCAATAAAGCAGCCAGAGAAATGAAGAACAGGATCGCCGATATGTTGAAGGAAAGGGGAACGGGCTGTCATATCTCGACCATCCACTCCTTATGCATGCGCATCCTTTCGGAAGATATCACGGCTCTTAATTATCCGCGCAATTTCACGGTGATCGACGGTGATGATCAGAAACAGATTCTGAAAGAGGCTTATAAGGAATTCGGTATTGAAAAGAAAGAATATCCTTATGGTTTACTTTTAGACTACATTTCCGTAAACAAATATGATTCTATTTCTCCACAGAAGGCAAAGGAACTGTCTTATGGCGATTCCAGGACTTTGAATAAAGCCAAGGTATATGAATACTATGAACAGCGTCTTAAGCAGTTATATGCCCTGGATTTTGATGATTTGATCTTATTTACCGTGAGACTGTTTGATGAAAATCCGGCTATCCTGGAAAAGTGGTCCAACCGTTTTCATTATGTCCACGTTGATGAGTTTCAGGATGTCGACAGGATGCAATACAAGCTTATCAAGCAGTTATGCAAGGTCCATGACAACATCTATGTCGTCGGTGATCCTGATCAGACGATCTACACCTGGCGAGGAGCTGATGTCAATATCATCGTCAATATGGATAAGGACTATCCTGATCTTAAGACGATCATCCTCAATCAGAACTACCGTTCCACCAACAACATTCTTTCCGGTGCCAACTCCTTGATCAAACACAATAAGGCTAGAGTTGAAAAGGAACTTTTCTCTAAAAACGGTGATGGTTCCAAGATCATCCACAAGACCTGCGGATCGGAACTGGGAGAGGCTGATTATGTCGTCAATCAGATCATTAAATTGCACAATGACGGTTATAACTATCATGATATGGCTATACTTTACAGAGCCAACTACCTTTCAAGAGAAGTTGAAAAAGTACTGATCGAAAATCAGATCAATTATGTGATATATGGTGGCCTTCGTTTCTATGAAAGAATGGAAGTCAAGGATATCCTTTCCTATCTGCGTATGATCACCAGAGCCGATGATCTCGCCTTTGTCAGGATCATCAATACTCCACGCAGAGCTATCGGTCCTAAAACGATTGATGCGATAAAGGAGATAGCCAATGAAAAGGATATCTCGATGTACGAAGTGATCAAGAACGGCTATTATCCGAAAAATAAGGATACTTTTGACCATTTTGTCAGAATGGTCGAAAAGTGGCGCCAGGATATGGAAAACCATATGGATATGGAAGAACTGCTTCAGGAAGTGCTCGATGATTCCGGATATCGTACGATGTTGGAAAAAGATAATGAGACCGAAAGACTTGAAAACGTCAAATCCCTTTTGGACGATATAAAACAGTATTCGGATGATTATCCTGATTCTTCACTTGATGAATACCTGCAGATGATCGCCTTATATGTCGATCGGGCATCGGAAGATGTAACTGATGCCATAAACCTTTGTACCGTGCATTCGGCCAAAGGACTGGAGTTTGAAGTCGTCTTTGTGATCGGCTTATCCGAAGGGATCTTTCCCTCAGAAAGAACGATGTCCGAAGGGGCTAAAGGTCTTGAAGAAGAAAGACGTCTGGCTTATGTGGCTTATACCAGAGCCAAGAAACTGTTGTATCTGAGTGAATCCAATTCCTTCTCTTTTGTCGTCCAAGGAACTAAGACACCATCAAGATTTATCAACGAGATAAATGATGACTATATCGATCACGTCGATGAAAGACCTAAACAAAGAGAGTCCCTGATCTTTGATGAAGATATCGTGATCAAGGAAAGAAAAAGAGAAATGCCTAGGGATGACATCTATCGCAATGGGGACAGCGTGATACATAAAGTGTTTGGTGAAGGGGTTGTCATATCTTCTGACGGTAATATTTTGACCATCGCTTTTTCTCACCCTTATGGAGTAAAGAAGATCGTTGCGGGACATCCTTCGATCCGCAAGAAAAGAAAAGATGAAATGAATTAAAAAGCAGCCTAAGCTGCCGGATTGTCCATCTGTTCGAGTTTAACGATACCGTCGAGATTGGAAAGGCGGTATTTTTTTGAATCATGCGTATAGAAATCGATGATTACATCAGCCTCATGCGTATAGTTTTCCAGGACCTCTTTCATAAACTCAGAAACATTGTCGAAATTGTACAGGGAATACATCTCAAAGATCGTGACAAATTTTCCCTGATCGGTATTGCGTCCGTCAAAATCATAGAAGATCGTATCTTTCGGGTCTTTGAAGTATGTAGACAGTTCTTCGTTTGAAAACAGGTAGCGCAAAAAGTTATAATTATCTATATTGCTGTTGGAAACGACCGTGACTTTCAGGTAGACGACGATGTCTAAGTCCAGCATCGCCATATCGAGATCGCTGGGCATGAAATCAAGCATCTTTTTCAGGGGCATATTATCTGTAAGCATAAATTAATTATATATTACAGGGTGGATTATATGAAGAAAATACTATTGCTAATAATGACGCTTCTGTTGCTGACATCATGCAACCTGAAGAAGAAAGAAAAAGAAAAGATCGAATACGAAAGAGATCCTTTGGTATATATCGAAAAACTGAAGAATTTTACACCGCGTCCGAAGAATAAGAATAATACAGTCGATAATGAAGAATTCAATGATCTGCTGGATCGTTTCTTCAAAGAATCTTATGAAGACGGTTTTATGCATATGCATTTTTCCATGGATGATTACCGTTCTTTCGGTATTGAAAAACCACCGGTCGATCTTGGTGAAGTCAAATACGCTTTGGATGAAGAAAGTTTTGATTACTATGCCGGTATCCTTGATGAGCTGGCAAAATTCGATTTTGATTCTTTATCTTATCAGCAGCAGATCGATTATGAAAATATCGAATATTCCAACCTGGAAACATTAGCCGATATGTGCTATTACCGTTATCATTTTCTGCTTACTTCCAACAATAATGCGGCCGATGATCTGTTTGTCACTTTTTCCGATTACACTTTCTATGACAAGGAATCTGTCGATGACTATATAACCTGTTTAAAGGATATTGACCGTTATCTCGATGATGTCATGACCTATACGGCTGATCAGGCGGCTGCCGGTTATCCTTTGACCAATGCCTGGATTGATTACACTAAAGAGCTCTGTGACAGATCGACATCCGATCCGGAAAACAGCGAATTTATTCTTTCTTTTGATAAACGTATCGCGACGCTTGATTTCTTGACTGATCAGGAAAAAGAAGACTATAAGGCCGAAAACAAGAAGATCGTTTTAGAAGAAGTCGTACCGGCTTATAAAAAGCTGGCCAAGGAAGTTCAGAAGTACCGCGGCAAAGCCAAGGATGATGATTATCTGTTATACAAACTTGACAAGAATTATGCGGAACTGCAGTTCATGCTGGCGTTCAGCTGCAATAAAAGTATCGATGAGATCTATGCCGATGTGGAAGATGCCTATTCGCTTTTAGAAGCTGAGTTTGTTTCCGTCTATTATGATGAACTGTCAAACAATCAGTTCAATGCGGCTTTGAACGGTGAGATCGATGTTTTGAAACTCGATCACAAGGGCATGCTGGAGTACCTCAGAACCCATAATGGTGATTATTTCCCTGATCTGGGTGATGTTGAGTATGAAGTGTCATATCTAAATCCGGATACGGCTTCCAATGGCGTAATAGCCTATTATCTGCATCCTTTACTTGATAACCTTGATCAGAACATCATCAGAGTCAATCCGAACAATCATGATGACTCATACAGTGTCTACGGAACTTTAGCTCATGAAGGTTTCCCTGGCCATCTTTATCAGAGTGTTTATTTCTACCGGACCGATCCAAAACCTTATCGAACCTGTTTGGGATATTCAGGTTATACGGAAGGCTGGGCTGTCTACGCGACCTATTATGCCTTCAGGTCATTAGGAATTACTGATTATGCATCAGCTGCATTGTTCTATCTGGATAACTATTACTTCTTCATGTATTCTCTGATCGATATGCAGATCGACTATTACGGCTGGAGCGTTGATGAAGTATATAACTACTTCAAGGAAAATTCGGTTTTGGCCAGCACTTTCACAAAGCGTAATATCTCCAATATTGTTGATTATGTAGTCGAAAATCAGTGTTCCTTTTGTTACTATGGCTCGGCAACCAATTTCTTCCTCATGAGAGATCGGGCTGCTAAGGAAATGGGCAATAACTTCAACATCCGTGATTTCAATGCGCAAATGCTGGTAAACGGCCCGCTGCCGTTTGCGATGATGGAACAGATCACTGACGAATATATCGCCAGCGCTCAATCATAATACCAATCAGGGATCGGACTGGATATAGCTGTTCCGGCTCCGTTTCCAAATGCTTCGGTTTTATTTTCAAGACTGGGTAATTGCCAGTCTTTTAATTTGTTGATGTCAAAATTCAAGGCGCCGTAAAATCCGTATGAAACATCACTCAGACTGTTAAGATTGTTACTCCAACCACTGAGGTCGGCGTTAAGATATTTGGCTCCACAGAAGGCTCTGTTCATATTGATTAATCCCGAAGTATCGATATCTTCTAAACCTCGAATACTCTGCAGACTTGAATCGTTATTCGGATCGTTACACTCAAACATCGAAGCCATGGAATACAGATTATCCGTATCCCATCCCGTGATATTGAGATTCACTACAGAGAAACAGTTATAGAACATGAAAGAAGTATCAGAAACATTTGATACGTTCCAGTTGGTAAGATCAAGATCAGCCGAAATGATCCGTTCCGTTTGCGAAAACATTTCCGAGAGATCATGGCACTTACTGCTGATGTCCCATAGACCGATATTGCCTATATTTCTCATCGAAGAGGATAATCTGAACATGGCTTTGAATGATTCGACATTCGATACATCCCAGCCTGATATATCACCGGTCGTTACAAGTAACGGACAGTTTTCAAACATTGAAGACATATCGCTGATATTGGAAGTATCCCAGGTCGCCATCGTACCAAGTGTTTTGAGTTTACTGCAGTTATAGAACATGTACGAGGTATTTTCACATTGAGAAAGATCCCAGTTTCTCAAACTTCCCGGAGTAGTCAGATTCAGACAATGCGAAAACATATGGCTCATGTCTGTACAGCTTGAGGTATCAAGATTTGATAAGGCCAGTCTGTTTATTGATGTACACATCTCAAACATCCCGGACATGTTTGTAACATTTCCGGTATCAAATGAATCGATACCGCCGATACTGGTCAGTTTGACATCTCCTTTAAACAGCTCGGATAAATCTTCACAATCATCCATATTCAGGAGGTTTATTCCACTTATGCTTTCAAGCTTATCCAGGTTTCTTAAAGCCCCGGACATATTTCTGTTGGCGATGATCGATGTACTGTCTTTTGGGTAGATCGTAACGTTTCTGTTTTCATTATGTAACAGTAAAGAACGATCCTGCTTGGCCGAAACATCAATATCGTTATCGCTATATGTAAAACTGTTTATGAAAGATACAGTTAAAGGATCAATACCATTAAGAACAGAATTCAGTCTGCTTCCTTCTAATAGGACATTACTGGGCGTGGAATCTTCGAGATAAATACTCATGTTCATCTGACCGCTCCATTCACCGACCGGAAGTTCACTTAGTGAATAAGACACCTGTTTATCACTGCTGTCATTTCTGATATAGGTCAGCTCATTATTCTGCAGATTAACGCTGATATCCTGCTTGCCATGAGTGTCACTTAAAGAAAACTCGTCAGGAAACTCCACGTGAAGTGTCTGGTTGTCATTCAGATTGTTTGAACTGATCCTGACGGTAAAACTTCCGCTTTGATCAAAGGCCATATTCTGGGGAATTTCGATGACGTATGTATCCGTACAAGGGGGCACACTACCAAAAGAGAAAACCCAAAGAGTTGAAGCAAGAGCAAATAAAGAAATTGACATTATTGTGCCCCCTGTAAAGATATGGATACATTCAGGTATCCTTTCCATCTTCCGGCTTTCAACCGCGGATGGCGGATGATAAGCTCAGAAGACCTATAGTCAGGACCAAGCTCATTACTGGACCATGATCGTTTATTCTGAACGATCGCAACATTGACACTGCTGTAGCTGTCGGATATCGAAGTATTGGAATCAAAGACGACCCACAGGTCCTGATCGGCGTAGATGTCACCTTTTATGTAGAAGGTAAGACAGGTCTCATCGCTTGAAATATTGATCTTCTTTGGTATCGCAATCGTGTAGACAGGAGCTTTTACGCAGCTGACATTTATCGTATAGTTGCCGTCTTCACTGTAATCCTGAGCATTGATCACAACTGTAAGCAGATTGCATATAAGTAAGGATAAAAACAGTTTTTTCATATGATATTCCTCAATCAGGGATGCAGGCCCCTGATAAAAAGATTAAGCAGTCCTGTTCTGTAAAGTAATGGTTACCGGTAAGACTGCTGTATATTTACCGGCTTGTAATGCCCCGTGTGTAATGGTGAAGACAGCTTTCGCATCACCGTAGTTTACTTCCAGATCGTCCGAATGGAAGGTACCGCCACTCACTGAAATACCTAAAGCGACATCAGCTTTTTCGCTGCCACTGACGATATCGCTCAGATAGATCGTTGATGTGTTGTCATAAGCGATGACCAGTTCTTCACTGGCAGCGATATCACCAGCTGTCAGGACGTTGAAAGACTTGGAAGCATCGGATACATCGACTTTTCTTGGCAGTTTAACTTTATAGGTTGAAGCTTTTAAAGCTTCCAGTTCAACAGTAGCCGAATTACCGGTCACTTCATTCATAT
>JAFRJA010000075.1 GCA_017432545.1 Erysipelotrichaceae bacterium | reverse complement strand
TCGATGATACTGCGGATGATGATCTCATCACTTGTACCCAGTTTCTTGTTTATAAATGATCTGTCGATCTTTATCTCGCTGACCGGATATTCTCTTAAAGCACTTAATGATGAATAACCGGTACCGAAATCATCAATACTTGTTTCCACGCCGTATTCTTTCAGTTTGCCTAAGAAATCGATCATCTGCATCGATTCATCTTCGCTGGCTGTTTCCGTTACTTCAATAACGATCTCTGATTTATCAACACCATGTCTGGTAACGATCTCCATGATCTTCTTCGGAAGCGTTTTATCAGCCAGATCTCTTCTGGAGAAGTTGACGGAACAAGGTACGGCTTTCTTGCCCATCTTCTTCCAGTCGCTGATATTTCGACATACCGTTTCCAATATAAACAGATCCAGCATCACTATCTTGCCTGATCTCTCTAAGATCGGGATAAAACTCATCGGATTTATAAGTCTGTCATTTTCATACCATCTGGCTAAAGCTTCACAACCGATGATCTCACCGGTCACGGAATTGACTTTAGGCTGGTAGTAAACAACAAATTCATTATTGGCCAAGGCTCTTTCAAAGCTGTGTTCAATACTCTTGGAACGAACTGCCGCTTCGGATATCTCGTCAGTAAGTTCGACAAGCTTCTTTTTAGTTGCCTTGGCATGGGCCAAAGCGATAGCCGGACCGGCCATGATCGAATCTTTAGACGCATTATCCAGAACATGCATGAAACCGGCATTTGATTCTATTTTAAGTTTAACGTTCTCTCCGGAAGGATGTGTGGCATCTACAACGATACCGTCATTCAGCATCTGCTGGAACTTCTTCGAATTCTCACCCTTCTTAATTAAAGCGACAAAGTTATCACCACCCAGATGTCCCAACACTTCATCATCAGTAACATATTCTCTAAGTTTATTGGAATATCTGATAATGATCCTGTTTCCTTCCATGCCGCCGAAACGCTTGTTAACTAAACCAAAACCGGAAAGGTTGAAGTAATAGGAATCGTAATTGCCGATTGTGCCCATCGCACATTTCTTGGCGATCTTCTTCATATAACCAGCCGCATTCGGAAGTTTTGAAAGATTCTGGATCAGCAGACTTTCCTGGATCTCCTGATAAGCGACAACTCTGTTGAGGTGGATATCGCTGATCTCTAAAACCATTTTTATGCACTCTTCATCTTCCGGGGTAAACTCATAATTCGGAATTGGATAGACATGCATCTTTCCTTCTTTGCCGGTGATCGTCTTAAATTCGAAAATATATTCCTTAGATGGATCAAAACCCTTATCAGAAGTATAAGGTACCTTGTTTTCAGCCAAAGCCGCTATTTCACTTTCGCTTTCGGTTCCGATAATATCACCCTCGATCCTGCCGATATGCAGATCATCAGCCACAAGCGAAAAAGCATCTGATATGGCCTTTATGGATTCTTTGTTTTCAAAAAGGATCTCGATATAAGACTTCAGATGATCAAATTCTATTCTGTTCAGATGGTAGTTTTCAGATTTCATCTTTGTTATTTCAATTATATATAGATAAATATAATGTTGTCGATATTTTCTTTTTCATATTAAGTTAGCCCAAATGAACAATTGTTGGGTCCATAATAAAACGTACCAGTCATAAACCGGTACGCTTGTGAATTATAAAAGAGTGTTAATGTTGCCTTATCTGATTCTAATCATCATAAGCAGTCTTTAAAGCGCTCTTGTTTTCATACATGTTCTGATCGGCACGATCAAGTACATCAGCTACACAGCTGTCGTTTTCAAATTTCGACATGCCACAGGCAATGACGATACCGAAGTTTCTGATCGCTTCTTCGTTGTGATTGTCCAATTTGGTTATAAGTTCATCGATGTGATCGTAATCATGACCCTGGGCGATAGCTACAAATTCATCACCACCGATACGGAAGATCGGGCTGTGGGCAAAGATGTCACAGATGATCGTACAGGCATCCTGAAGGTACTGGTCTCCGGCCTGATGGCCTGAAGTATCGTTGACCAGTTTGAGATCATTCAGGTCAAACATCACGATCGCAAACGGAGGTTCAACGTGCTCCTCGATCTGTTCATCGATCTGCTGTTCTACCATCTTGAATGCCAGCATGTTTTTGACGCCAGTCAAAGCATCTATCTTGGCTTCGCTTTGAGCTTTGGCCAGGCGATCAGAGAATTCCTGTTCCTGTCTGACCTGCGCATCGATATTGTTCAAACCTACAACGAGACGTTTGCCTTCTTTTTCTTCGACCATGGCCGCTTTCATCTGGACGTGAACAGGATTGCCTTCCATGATGAATCGATAACCCAAAGTAAAACTGCCGGTACGTTCTATTTCGGACAAAATATTTTCTTTAGTAAAGGCTGATAAGAAAAGATCGAGATCTTCCGGATAGTTTGTTTCTTTAGCCACTTCTCTGACCTTATTGAAGAAGTCAGTGCCTTCCTTGGCCTGACTGTAACCTTCCTCGTAATCATGAGTTGCCGAGAATTCACGGTAATCACCGGTCTTAGGATCGACGATATAGACAACGATGAAATTGCCGGTAAGGGCATGCAGACGCGCATAGATGATCCTTTCTTCTCTGATCTTTTCTTCTGCTTTACGCTGTCTGATCAGTTCATCCACATCCGAGATAGCCAAAACAAGGATCTTTTCATCGTCTTCCATGCGGGAGATCTTCATCGAAACATACTTCGGTTCCCCGCTGTCGATCCTGCGATATGTCAGTTCATATTCCTTTACATGGTCGAAAACTTCATTGAGGAACTCTGGATCCCATGTATTTAAATAATTTTCCAGATCATCCGGATGTACATATAATCCCGCTTCCTGTTTTGCCAGCTCAAAGAAAGCCGTTCCTCTTCGGGCCTCACTTAAAACACCGCGTTCATCTTTTGTGTGGAAAGCGATGAAATCATTGTTCTCTGTATTGACGTAATAAAGATCGGTACAACCTCTGGCCAAAGCATGAGCGATATGATTATAGATGATCGCATCACTGCTGGCCTTCTTATAGGCCTCTTCCAGACGGCGGTTGTATTCTTCTTCATCGCTGGTCACACCCAGGATGATCTTTTTACTGCCTTTCTCCTGCACCATCGCCGCTCTTAAAGTAGCCGGTACGAACTTGCCATCAAGCAGGAAACGATAGTTATAGACAAAGGAGCCCTTTTTCTCAATTTCGGAAAGCACGTTCTCTTTGGACATGGTTTTCAAATGAGTCTCCATGTCTTCCGGAGCCATGACCTTCGGCGCATCCAGAACTACATCCCTGAAGAAATCTTCACCCTGGATAGCCAGATTGAGATCCGCAAATTCTTCTGATGGATTGTATTGCGTGTAGCGATTGGTAACAGGATCGATCATATAAAGAACGATATAGTTCGGCGACAAAGCCGCGATCCTGCCTAAAGATACTCTTTCCTGACGCAACCTTCTCTCTTCTTCCAGCTGCTTCATATGCGCATCGATGATGCTGACACCCAAGATCAGACGATTGGAGTTGCGCATCCTGGTGATCTTCATATTGACATACATCGGCTTGCCGGTATCGATCAGACGATAAGTCGTCGTAAATACACCCTGAGTCTCGATCTCTTTCAGAACATTCTCTTTGGTAAAGATCTCCAGGAAATGATCGCGGTCATCTTCATAGATCCTGGTCATCGTATCGCGCTTGGCGGATTCAAAGAAATCTTCACCATGACGTTCCAGCGACATCTTTTCATCACCGGTCTTGGAAGAATATTCCATGAAATCATTGGTATCCAGATCGATCACATAAATGTTGTAGTAATCGGCGGCCAAAGCACTGGCGATGTCTGAAAAAGTTGCTTCCTCATCTGCTTCTGAGACAGAAAGAATAGAGACAACGATAGCACTGGCCTTAGTGACCGGATTGACACTGATCCGGCGCGCAAAGGAATGGACAAGTGAGCCATCAGGCATCCTTTCAGTAAAAAATGCCGGATTGTCATCATCGCTGCATTGTCTTATCACATAGATAAAAGTCGGATCATATTTCTCAGAAGGTTTATTGATATCTCCTTCCCATTTCAGAATATCCAGATCAAGGAAACGCTTCGTAAATTCCTGATAGGAACGATTGCTTCTGATATATCTGGCAGTTCCGTCTTTTACCTCAAGAATAGCGATCGGAATGGTACTGAAAGTATTATGCAGCGCATTTTCATCAGCACTTGTCACAACACCCAGATCAAAAAGATTTACTCTTCCAATGCTTTCGTAGTAATTGGATTCTTCCGGATTCTCCGTCTTGATCAGATCATCATTATCATATTTGACGAGGATCTCATCAAACGGTACCGGTTTAGAGAAGTAGTAACCCTGCAGTTTTGAACAGCCGATCTCCTTGAGGAAGTCGGCCTGCGCTCTGGTTTCCACACCTTCGCAGATCGTATCCAGGCCAAGATCCGTAGCCATTCTCATCAGCTCGGTCAGAATGATCTTGCCTTCTTCGCCTTCATCAAGCTTGCGCATGAAACTCATATCGAATTTGATCAGATCAAATTTAATACTTTGCAAAACATCCAACGAGGAATAACCGCTGCCGAAGTCATCCATCCAAACCGGGAAACCGAGACTCTGGAATCTTTCGACCTGCTTCTTTATGAAATCAAAATCCTGACCGATCATGCTTTCGGTAACTTCGATCGTGATCCTGTCGCGTTTTATCCCCGCCTCATCAACCCGTTTGCGGATCTCTTCCACGATGTCACAGGAATCAAAATCCGATCGGGAAAGATTGATGGAATGCGGAACAACGATAAAGCCTTCCTTCTGCTGGACTTTAATGGATTCAAGGATCTTATCCAACATATGCAGATCAAGCTTATAGATAAGACCTGCTTCTTCCAAAGCCGGAATAAAATCATCAGGATTCAAGAAACCTTTTTCCGGATCGATCCATCGGGCCAAAGCCTCGACATCGCTGACTTTTTCATTGATCGCTCTGACGATCGGCTGCAGATAGACCTTGATCCAATCTTTTTCTATGGCTCTGTCGATATTCTCGATAATATATTGTCTGTGACTTGCATCAACACCCAGTTCCTTACTGTAATACTTGAAACTTGAAGCATAGTTGCCTTTTAAAGAATTGCAGGCAAGTTTGGCTCTGTCCAGTGCAACACCGGCATGAGCTTTATCACCAGTAGCACGGTAAATGCCGATATGAACAGGAATGGAATCATTACAGACTGTTGCCCATTCCGCAAAAAGATCTTCAAGCTTTTCTACGAGACCTTCTTCTTGAGTCACGACCGCAAAATGGTCACTTCCGATACGACAGCAGCCTTCGGAACCAAAGCGGCGCTTAAGCATGACGGCAAATTCCTGTAACATCCTGTCGCCCTCCGCAAAACCGAATTTGCTGTTGTAGAACTTCATGCCTTTGAAATCAAAGTACAGCAGCATCGGCTGGCCACCTGCTTCAGCAATGGAATCTCTTGAGGCTTCTGCCAGCTCAAAGAAATAAGTCATACTAGGTAAACCGGTCAGATAATCATACTGAGAGGCTTTGATCAGACTCTGTTCATGAAGCGCATTGCTTAAAGTCTTTGTGATCTCAAAATCCCCGGAAGCATTATTCTCCACATAAGTTCCTTCATCCATATACCAGACCTGAGCCAGCTGTACACCCGTATCAGTGAGGATATGTTTTCCTCGGGCATGAACGACCGTATAATCATTGCTGTCTTTTTTTCTGGTGCGATAGACGACTTCATATTTACCGCCTTTAGTCGCAAAATTGACTGCCGCATCAGCTATACGGGCCACATCATCCGGATGAGTATCCTTATACATATCATGGTCCATGTCAAAAACTGCTTCTTCACGGTTGTCATAACCAAACAGTTCCAGGAAGCCCTCAGACAAAACCAGGGTAACTACCCTTTTATTGATGAATTGATAGATCGCAAAGGCCTGCTGAAGTCCTTCTAAAGCTTGCCTCGCCTCTTTTGAGAATTCATATTTACTCATTGATTTTCTATTATTATATATTATTGCTTTATTTTGTTAACCACTTACACTGTTATTATAAACTATGTTAAAAAACAAAATCTCCATGCTCCATGATACTCACTTCCTTACCATCATGAGTAATACCAACAACCTTAATATCATCTGAACCGATCATGAAATCATCATGAGAAACCGAGAAGTTGACACCCAAATCTTTAAGTTCTTCTTCACTCATGTCTGTGCCACCCTTGACGCAATCAGGGAATGAAGCTCCAAAAGCCAGATGGCAGGCGGCATTCTCATCGATCAGTCCGTTATAGAAAACTCTGCCCAGTTTTCTGATCGGAGACTGTTTGGAGACCAGGGCAACTTCGCCCAGTCTCCTTGTTGTTTCGTCTTTGAATAACGCATCTTTCAGCACATCAACATTCTCACTGGCTCCGCAGTCTACGGCTACTCCGTTTTCAAAACGGATCCAGAAATCCTTAACCATTTTTCCTGACATGATCAAAGGGAATGAAGCATAAGCGATACCGTTGACGCTTCTGAAATCCGGGTCCGTAAACACTTCCTCCGTAGGCATGTTCGCCACATATGGCGCATTGACTTTCTGTTCACCCATTTCTCCGGCAGAACACCAGATATGACCTTTTACCAGATCCATCGTGATATCCGTTCCCAGTTCTGAAGTGATATGTAAACTTTTGAAATTATAGTCATTAAGTTTTGCGGAACGGACAGAAAGTTCTTCACAATGTCTCTTCCAGTTTTCAACCGGATCAGAGTCTTCATCAACTCTCATCATCAGACAGATCGCTTCTTCCAAAGCTTTATAAGCTTCATCATCACTTAATTCCGGATAGACCTTCTTCGCCCACTCCAGATTAGGATAGATCGTCCCTGTCCACTTCAAGACACCTTTATGAATATAGTTCCTGACGATATTGCGCAGATCGTTCTTCATCTTTGCGAAAGACAATAACTTCTCTGTATCAAGATCGTTATACAGATCGGGATAAGTAACCATCAGACCAAGCTGTACACCTTTTCCATCTCTTAAGACCGAATCAATGCTCTCTTTTTCCCATTCTGAAGCTTCAGCCAGAACTTCACTGTTTGCGCCTTTGATCCGTTCATAATTGATATAGGGATCATCGATCCTGACCTGCACATCCTTGGCACCCAGTTCAAAAGCCTGTCTCGTTATCTCTCTGGCCAATGACAAAGCATTGGTATCTGTCTGCAGTAAAACAGTTTCCCCTTCTTTGATATTAACTCCCACCTGTAAAAGAACTCTGGCCAGTTTTTCTGTTAGTATCTGTTTCATATCGTTATCCCTTTCTTTAACTCAAATATACAATTATTTTTTGATTGTTACATTTTAATCTATACAAACATAATCGGAGGCATAACAGTCTCCGATTATAAAATAAGATTATCTTTTTCTATAGACCTTCAGTCTTTCCGGTGTTCATTGATATAGTCAATAACCGTCTTAAGATCTTCCTCGGTCTTGTTGTTGAACAAGATGTGTGCTTCACTGTAATAGATATTATAGACATCTTCGATCAGTTTTCTCTTCGTAAACTGACCGCTTTTGCCTCCTACATTTTTTTATACGTATTAAACCGAACATCGTCATTAGTTATTTAATTAACAATAATCCGGCTATGACTCCGCCGATAAAACCACCCGCATGACCAGCCAGAGAAACGCCCGGCATGAAACTTACGATGATATTTGGGATCAGCATTCTGCCAACCAGATATAAGTCACTCTGGTCCCATTGTCCGTCATCTTTATAAAGAAGTACGGCGAAGTAGCCGAGGATGCCAAATACGACACCCGAAAAGCCGACGGTATAGGAATTGCTGAAGAAGGTAATAGAAAGTCCTGACAGCAACATCGATAATATGATCGCAATCGAATAGCTTTTTTTATTCGTATTGAGTTCACAATAGGAACCGATATTGACAAAGGAGAAAATATTTGCGGCAATATGTTCCAATCCGCCATGCATCAAAGCTCCGGTCAGAATACGATATATCTGTCCGCTTTTAACTGCCGGTGGATATAAAGCAAATTTTTCTATAGTGAAGACCCCCATTATCTGCAAGATGAACACAATGATACAGACAGCGCTCCAGAATATCGTTATATAAATGTTGTTTCTCTTCATAATGTTTTCGTATCAATTAATCCTCACTTATCTATATTTTATACTATATTTTTTACGGTTCAATCCCGATTTCTGTGTAAAGTGTCTGAATAAGTGTATCGTGATTATATAAAGCAGCAGTAATAGCTGTATCTGTAATTATTAATTGAGGGAACTCCCGTATAATCGTATTTGTCGAAGATAGAAAATGCGAGGT
>JAFRJA010000074.1 GCA_017432545.1 Erysipelotrichaceae bacterium | reverse complement strand
TCAATCAGGTAAAACATTAAGTGCAGGTCAGACTTCCTCAAAAAGATTAAATAGGAACACACAAACATTAAGTAGCGTAAAGAGTGTAAACTCAATACGGTAGCGGCTAAGTGGATAAGCCTGTAAGAATAAGGCTTCCCTTCGGGGTTGACAATAATAGCAGACTTCTTACGAAGCCCATAAGTCTTTAGTTTATGGGAAGTTCACATTCCTTATAGAAGCTGACAGCCCGGTTTGCCAAGGCTGCATTGAGAGTCTTTCCGGTTTCTTTGAGTTTGTATCCATCGTTTCATAATTTGGCTGGACCGACAACCTCAATTCCAGCTGCTTCGTATTCTTCGTCTGTATAACTTGATAAGTAGCCGCCACCCGACACCTTATTATGATCGTTATCTTCAATTTTCTTTGCGTTTTTCGCCATTGTTGCTGCTCCTTGTTTCTTGAGCTTTTATATATCACGCTTGTTTATGCTGTGGCAGGATAATACTTTACTTTTCCTGTTTTTATCAGGTTTTACTTGTTTTTCTTTCTGATTGAAAATGTCTGATGATCAGATAGATCAGATAACTGCCAAGAATTATGCTTAACAGATAGACAACAATCTCTGTGTATACTCCAAACTTAAGTGCGAGCTGATTAAATACCGGTTGGGTAGTAGGGTAGGCCGGCGAGATATAGAACATATCCGGTTCGATGTAGATGTTGTTGAGTAAATGGTGAGAAGCCACGTTGATGATCTCGGCTATAAAGGCCATGATCAGAAAAAGGATAACAGCCGGATAGAATTTATGGTCTTTTCTTTTATTTAATATCATTATCGCTAACATTGCCAGGGTAATAATTAAACCGTGGTAGGCAAAGGAATGAACGAATAATATGATTTGTTCTCTCAACATATCGTAAGGCAAAACCAAAGCAATGATGTCACTTAATAATGAAAATGTGGCCAGAAAAACCAGTAAGGCTTCCTGTTTTGTACCTTTGAAGTATTTTACTAAAAAAGCGCAGTACATCGCCATCGAACATAATTGCCAGGGAAAAAACCAGAGGTTAAGCTGTCGGTCAAAAACATAGACATAACAGAAATACTGTTTAAAAATCTCGGCTAGCATCATAAACAGGCCTGTATAGTGGGTGATCTTTAATAAGGTCTTTTCTTCTTTGTTTTTGAATATGAAATATAAAAGCATATTAATAATTACTATTAACAGGAGCGCAGTTAGGTGTTCTTTTCCGAATAGAGCCGGGATCTCTTTAAATCTGATATCCATTTATTACCTGGGTAATTATACTTTTAGTTTTCTGCTGGCATGGAAGTAGATGAAATATAAGACGGCTGTAATGATCCAGCTAAGCGGATAGGCAAAGATAACTCTTATTACGTCTGTCATCGGGAAGCAGTAGATATAGATGATCCTGGACAGGCAGACACTGATCATTGTCATGTATAAAGGAGCTCTGGTCATGCCGCAGGCTTTGAAGACGGCACCGAATGGCTCAATGATCATGTAGGTGATATATGAGACGGCTACTACTCTTAACATCCTGACACCGATACTCAAGGTTTCCGGATCTACCAAGAAGAGGCCTAAGAGATTTGGCGCAAAGAAATAGAAAGCCAGACCGAAAAGGGTGGCCCCGATCGTTTCGATCATTACCGAAGTAGCGGTTATCTTTCTTACTCTCTTGATATCGCCTTTGCCGTAATTCTGACCGGCCATCGTGATCGTTGAGGTGTGTACGGAATTTGAGAAACACCAGAACAAAGCATCGACGCTGTTATAAGCGGCATAAGCCGCGATCGCATCGGTACCAAATTCGTTTACCTTGGCTTGGATCAAAGCGTTGGGTATCGCAAACATCATATTCTGGATCGCAAAGGGGATACCGATACTCATCATCTTTTTGGTGTTTTCTTTATCGATCGAAAAATCTTTAAGTGAATAATGGTAACTGTCCACGGTGTGTTTGAATACCAGAAGTACCAGGGCCGCTGTCAGGAAATAGGAAAGGAAGGTCGCCAGGGAAGTACCGATCACACCGATCTTCAGAACGCCCGCAAAGAGTAAATCAAACATTATCTTGAAAACAGCGGTTATCAGAATAAAGAGTACCGGTCTTTTGGAATCACCGAGCGCTCTTAGAATTGAGACACCGTTCTGATAGATGAAATAGGGCACCAGCGCTGCACCATAGAAATACATATAGGTTTTTGAAAGCGGGATATTATCTAAAGGCTCTTTCATTAAAGACAGCGTCAGTGATGAAGTCGAGATCATCAGGACGCCAAGAAAAGCTCCGATGATTATGGCGACACTCATCGCGTTTCTGACCAGTCTGTTTACTCTGTCCATGTTGCCACGGCCATATGCCTGGGCCAGCAGCACCATTGAAGCTGAGGTCAGACCCGCGATGCAATTGAGGTTTATGTTGATGATGGAATTGGCTGAACCGCCGACGGCGGCCAGCGCTTCTTTTCCGACAAAGCGCCCTAAAATGATGTTGTCGACAAAGCCGTAGACCTGTTGTAAAAGATATCCGGTAAAAACCGGAAACATGAATAACATGGTCTGTTCCAGGATGTTGCCATGCAGGATGTCTCTTTTAGGAGCTCTTCTCATCTTTCTTCTTTCTTCGGCGGCCGATAGTTTTCTTCAGCTGCTTTTCTTCTAGCTTAAGACTTCTGATCTCGCGTTTGATCTTTTCTCTTTCGGTCAGTTTCTCAAATATCTCGTGGAGATCTTCCTTACCTACGGGACCAAGATAATCATTGCGGATCTTCTTACCGTCGCGATAGGTGAGGTAGTAATAACCCTTGTTGTTGCGGTAAAGGATGTTGACGTGGCCTTTTGGCAAATTTAAAAGCTTATCTTTGAGTTCAAGCTGTCTTTCTTCGTTCTTTTCCAACTCGCTGATAAGCTTACTCTTGTCCTGTTTCATAACTATATTCTAGTTGCTTGCTATACAAATAACAAGATTTTATCCATTTAACAGCTCTTTTATTTCTTCGTTGCCATCGCTGGTCATAAACCTTACATTCAGATCCTTATCATAATACTGTTTCAGATAATAACGATACAGTTTGGCCTGACCAACCAGCAATTTATAATCGGTATACTTATCGTTATATAAGACGATCAGCAGATCATCACCCCGAAGTCTGTATAATTCGTTGAGTGAGCCGTTGATGAATTTATATTCGCTATTTACTTCGGCGAATTTCTTCATCACTCTTTGTGAGCGCCGGTACCGCTTTTCATCTAAGCTGAGGTCTTTGATCCTGTTATGGGCACAATGTAACGCATAGCGTTTCTTTTCTTCTTCAATTGAATTGGTGTTATCAGAAAGATCGCTCCAGAGATCGTTGTATCTTTCCGAGAGGTCCAGAAGTTTTCTGACTGTTTCTTCATCTTTCAGATAGACATAGGATTCCAGCTTATCTGAGACCTTCATCCCGCATTCACTTAAGTATACCGGCTGGAAGAAGGTGACGTTCTGTAAATAGAAAGCCGAGATCTTGCGCGGCAGTTTTCTGTCCTTACTGACCTTTTCGATCGCTTCCTTGAATTCTTCATAACTCACATAACCGTTATCGGTCCCATAACGCTCCCACATCATCTTTGGTGACGCGGTGGAGATGCTTTGCAGGCGACCGAAACCGACGATACCTTTTTCGTTTTTCTTTTTATGTTCCTTATCTTTGGACAGGAAGAAAAGCAGATCTCCTTCACGGAAATCGGAGAAGGCGGTGTTTGCGGATGGCCGCCAGAAATTGATCGCCTTGTGATTGTTCAGGCGATGCAGTTCAAGCATCTTTGAATCGGTGATGTAAGCTATGGCTGACATTTCAAGCTTTCTCCAGTTCGTCGTATTCGTAGGTGCCGTCAAAGATCGACTTGAAGGCTTCGGCGATCTCATTTCCTTTGAAAGAAGATTTATCGATCAGATAGATCCCAAGTTCCTGACCTTTCGCATAGAAACTTGGGTATTTGCGATCCAGTTCCTCACAGACACAGATCGCGGCTTTGGACAGGCAGTTTCCGAATTTTGAATTATGAACATAAATTTCATTTAAAGCTGTCGTATCGACCTTGGTCGACTTGCAGGAAACAAAAAGCAGGTGATTGTCTTTGATGACCAGACAATCCACTTCACATCTGACCGGATGAGTATATTTCTCATCGGCGAAATCGATGACGACACTCATTTTGACATCATCGAAATATCCGCTTTCTGATAATTTGATATAGATATAGTTTTCTAAGAATGCTCCGGATACGCCGATCAGGTTTCTGAGTTTTGTGTTTTTGAAGATGAGCTTATCTTCTTCGATCCTGAAGAGATCGGAGATCTTCTTATAAGAAACATCAGTCAGGATGTTGCGTTTCTTTTCTTCATCTAAAAGGAATGTGTTATTGCCCTGGCAATCATCATCGTTGAGCAAAGAATTGACTTTAGTCAGATATCGGATCACCGCCGCATAGTTATCCATGTTGTTTTCCACAAGGTTAACAATTATTTCCTTGGAAACCTGATCGGTGACGTTGTGATGCATATAATCCTTGATCTCACCGCCTCTTAATCTGAGTACATCTTCGATTCCCAGCTTAAATACCTTGTCTTCAATAACAACGTGATCTCTGTAGTCTTTGATGACGTTCTCTTCATCATCATAGTAGATCAGGTCGTTTTCCTTTTCCCGGGCAATTTCAAAGAGTAACAAAGAGAGATATTTGGCTCCGCCAACATCGATGATGATCCCCGGGTTGTCATTCAGGATCTTTTTTATTTCTCTTTCGTCATCGTGGAGCTGGATATAGTTGGTGGTGATGTCTTTATATTTCTTGATGACCTTGTCGATGTTTATGAAATTGTTTATCGAAACGTTGTGGTGATAAACATAAAAAACCTCATCAACATCAAGTGTTAATTCACTTACAACGTTATTCAGAGGTTCTTTATCATCATAAACCGTTAAGAGTTTACTCATTTTCGATCTTTCTGCGATTGTCCATGGCTTTGATCAGGGTGAGGTCATCGGCATAGTCAAGCGATGAGCCCATCGGCAGACCATGAGCGAGTCTGGTGACCAGGACGTTTTTGTCTTTCAGGATCTTGTCGAGATACAAGGCCGTCATCTCGCCGTCCATCGTCGGCGACAGAGCGACGATCACTTCTTCGGTACTCGGCTCGATCCTTTTCTGCAGCTGTTCGATGCGCAGTTCTTCCGGATAGATCCCTTTGGAAGAGGAGATCAGTCCGCCCAGTACATGATAGCTGCCTTTGTAGGAACCGGTTCTTTCAATAGCTACGACGTCCTGAGGGTTGGCTACGACCATGATGAGCTTGAAGTTGCGGGTCTTGTCTTTACAGATGACACATTCATCTTCATCAGAAAGGAAGCCGCAGGTCTTACATCTTTTGATCCTGGAAAGCCCGCTTATCGCTTCGACCATTTCCTCGAGCTGTTCCTGAGATTTTTCCAGCATCGTAAAAGCATAGCGCTGAGCTGTTTTGTTTCCGACGCCCGGCAATCTTTCAAACATCGCGATCAGTTTTTCAAATGCGTCAGGGTACATCCTACTTGAGCGGTAATCCCATGGCGGAAGCCATTGAACCGAAGCGGTCCTTCTTTAATTCGTCTGCTTTATCGATAGCGTCGTTGACAGCGATCATGATCAGGTCTTCGATCATTTCTTTGTCTTCAGGATTTAGGATCGAAGGATCGATGTTTACGGCGAGCACTTTGTTTTCGCCGTTGATCGTTACCTTGACCAAGCCATTGGAGGCGCTGCCTTCAAATTCGGTTGCGTTGATCTGTTCGTTGGCTTTTTCCAGTTCTTTCTGCATGGCCTGAGCCTGCTGCATGAGTTTATTGATATCCATATTTTATTCCTCTATTTTCAATGTATCGCCGAAGAGACTCTTCAGCTTTTCTTCCGGTGACTGCTCTTTCTTGTCATCGGTGAGTTTATATTTTTCGACGTATACCGGCTGGTTACGTTTTTCTCTTGGCGTCTGTTTGTACAGATTGATCAGTTCGCGTTTTCTGTTTTCGTCGATCGCATAGATCATCTTATCGATACCGAATTCGTCATTGATGAAGCGGTACAGCTGTTCATTCATGGCCTTGGTGTTAATGTTGTTGACCTGCATCGTGTTGCCGCTGACGATGATCGCATCTTTGTTGGAGGCAAAGAGATCGGTACCGATCAGCAGCTGATAGAACTTGCGCTTCTCGGAATCATAGGCATAAAGGTCGAGTTTGTTGTAGATGATCTGGTCAGCGACCTTGAGGTCTTTGTTCGCATCAAGCAGGATCGACAGCAGGAAATCGGTCTCCGGTTCAACCACGAAGCTTTCGTTTATTTCTTCTTCGAGTTGCTTTTCTTCAACCGGTTCTTCTTTGATTTCTTCTTTAACTTCTTCCTTTACTTCCTCTTTGATCTCTTCTTTGGTTTCTTCTTTTGCTTCCTCAGCTTTTTCTTCCTTAACGGTTTCTTTTATTGCTTCCTTCTTAACTTCTTTTCTTTCGCCTGAATCAGCCATCCTGATCAGACACAGTTCAAGATAGGTGAGGAAGTTGCTGTTCTGCTTTTCCCGGGAAATTGCTTCTTCCAGGTTTCCGGCGTCTTCATATAGTTGCGAGATCGGGATGCTGTTGATGATGTCCTGGGCTTCAAGCGGTGTTAACCTGACTAACAGGCTTTCCTTGCCCTCATCAGAATAGACCAACACATCTTTGATGATGTCCAGAAGATCGACTGCTAGACGTTTGGTGTCCATGCCCTGGACATACATATTGCGGATCGTTGTGATGACTTCGCTAATCTTGTGTTCGTGGATGTTTTTATACAATTCAACTTCTTTGGCAGTTGAGGTAAGTCCGAAGATATGTTCAACATCTTCTAGCGTCAGTTTCTCAGGGTTGTAGGCGAGACACTGTTCCAGCAAGGACAGTGCATCTCTCATACCGCCTTCAGCTAAACGCGCGATCTCTTCGACGGCTTTTTCTTCATAAGCGATCTTCTCTTTATCCAGGATCTCCATCGTTCTCTTTTTGATCTCATAGAGATTGATCTTGGAGAAATTATAGCGCTGACATCTTGATAAAACGGTTGGGATGACTTTCTGCGGATCAGTCGTCGCAAAGATAAAGATCACATGAGCCGGCGGTTCTTCGATCGTTTTGAGTAACGCGTTAAAGGCCTGAGCCGACAGCATATGTACTTCATCGATTATATATACTTTATATTTGCCTAATAACGGGGCATAGGGTACCTGTTCAATTATTTCACGAACATCGTCAACGCTGTTGTTGGAAGCAGCATCGAGTTCGATGATATCCGGGTGATTGCCTTGCAGGTAAGCTTTACAGTTTGGGCACTCGTCACAGGCTTCGTCTTTGAAATTCTCACAGTTGATAGCTTTCGCAAACAGTTTGGCTACTGAGGTTTTACCTGTACCACGCGGTCCCGCAAACAGGTAGGCGTGAGCGATCTTGTTGTTTCTGATCGCATTCAACAAAGTCTTGACGATATATTCCTGACCGACAACTTCGGAAAATTTAGATGGTCTGTATGTCCTGTATAATACCTGGTACGCCATATTTCCATTATACTCCATTGACCTGTTATTTTATGGCCCGGCGATTTAAAAAAGAAGCCGTTTTTTCGGCTTCTTCAACACTTAAAATTATTACCTGGGCAATTACTATCTTTTATTTTTAAAGAATTCTTTTAAGATAGCGGAGCACTCTTTTTCTAAGATCCCACCACTTATTTCCGGATAATGATTGAGTCCGCTGATCTTTTTCAACTCAACATTGGATTCAAGAGCTCCGCCTTTAGGATCCTTACATCCGTAATACACTTTATCTATTCTTGAATTTATGATGGCCCCGGTACACATTAGACAGGGTTCAAGAGTTACATACATCTCACAACCTTTAAGATTCCAGTTATCCAGTTTCTTACAGGTTTTGTTTATGCACTCGATCTCGGCGTGAAAGATCGCACAGTTTTTTCTGACCTTGCAGTTGTGGGCTTTAGCGATGACTTTGCCTTCATACACGATAACACAGCCGATCGGTACCTCGTCTTCCGCAAAAGCTTTTTCAGCTTCTTTGTAGGCTAGGGACATGTATCTTTCTTTTACTTCCATATCAAGGATAATGCTCCAGCAATTATTGCCGAGATGATCGGAAAACCGATAACGGTTCCGATAAGTTTTCTGGTCCAGGCTTTCTTATTTATATATGGACGAAGATCTTCGGTTCCCGGAATGATCCAGGCCTTAGTGTGATTTACCCAATACCAGTCGATGAAGAGGCGGTCCAGGATACCTTCGGTCATCAGGATGATCGTCGTCTGAATAAAAGGCTCAAGGAATCCACGGGCGCCGTTGATCACATAGACCGCCATTATTACAAAGATAAAATAGGGCAGGATACCACATAATTTGAAAAGGTTGTAGTTGTGTTTGATCTGTTCCTTGGTGATCAGTCCGTTTTCTGCTACTCGATCCTGAACTTCCTGGTCATAGAAAAAGGCCATATTATGAGGACCGTTGGCGATACCGATCACACAACTCATTAACACAAACAGAAAACTTACCAATCCTTCAAGCAGTACCAGCACTTTATTTCTCCTTTAACTAAAAAACGGTACACACAAACAGAGGTTCGTATGGCTGCTTGCTTCCGCACCTGACCAAGTTAGTAACATGAGTGTTGTACCATTTATTATTTTAACCGAAGATGTCGATTCTTTCAATTATCTCTCTGTTGCCGCTTTTCACTGATCAGCATCATAATCAGCGATATCACATTTACCACAAAGATAAACGGCGATATTTTAAAAAACACACTTCTGTTTTTCAAGCGGGCATAGTTGAAAGCGTAGAAGGCATTGGTGCACAAGACAAAGCTCATACATATGGTTGCCAGCACAAAGACATCCTGGCTTGCCTGGTAAGCATTACTGAACGAGATCAGGATCAGCCAGAACAGGGAGAAGATCAGATAGAAGGGGATCAGTCCGAAGGTCATCAGACACATCGCAAATTTAAGATTCTTATCATCTTCCTTTTTATACAGATAAAAAGCGTAGACGATACTGATCGGACCAAACAGCACGACAGTTAAAAAGTAGGCTGGTCCGATCACATCGCTGAATAATTGTTCATAAAGGTCGATATTCAGAAAGATTGGTGATGCCACCAGATAAAGCAACAGGAAATTTATAACAGGTATGATTTTGCGCATCTTTTCTTAGAATGTTTCACGTGAAACATTTACAGATCTAACAGATCATAATCGAATTCGGTGAAATCTTTAATTCTTTGTCTGATCTGCGGCAGATCAGGGTTGTTTTCTTTTTTTATTGCGACCAGGTTCTCGCAACCGGCTTCGACGGCTTTTCTGATCGAAGCAGGGGAATCATCAAAGATCAGACAATCTTTGACCTCCACACCAAGTCTTCTGGCTCCTTCGATATACATGTCTTTCTTGTCATAAGATATGCCGTCATCATAGACAATAAGATCGCGATCAAAGAAACGGCCCAGTTTCAGATAATCAAAATAGAAGTCTACGTTGACATCAAGAGATGCGGTACACATATTGATAGGGCAGTTTTGATCCTTGAGATAATATAACAGTTCTTCCGCACCCGGCTTCAGGTGATCTCTTTTCTTGCGCCTGCTGATGGTGTGGTAATATTTTGTTTCTTTCAGCTTGGCCCAGTACATGATCTTCTCTTCATCATAAGGAAGATCCAGTTCTCTGAAGATCGCTTCAACGAAAGGAACGTTACGCACGCCGATATAATCAACATAAAAATCTTTGGCGTTCAGTTTTCCTTCTGATAGTTCGTTGATGGTTGCGATCCACGCTTCATCGTTAATATCGTCGTCATCGATAAGAGTTCCGTTGTAATCAAATAATACTGCTTTCATATCTTTATTCTAATATAGGAAATGTTTCACGTGAAACATTGTGCTGTGCTGATTTAAAAACAGAAGAATTGTTTCATGTGAAAAATCATAAAAAAGACCGTTTTATCAACGATCTTTCTGAATCTTATTTCCTGACGATCTTTTTCTGACCACCCATGTATGGCTGTAAAGCTTCTGGGATGTCGACTGAACCGTCTTCGTTATAGTTGTTCTCTAAGAACGCAATCAGCATTCTCGGTGGAGCGACTACGGTGTTGTTCAGAGTGTGTGGCAGGTAGTTTCCGTTTTCGCCTTTGACTCTGATCTTGAGTCGGCGCGATTGTGCTTCACCCAGATTTGAGCACGAACATACTTCGAAATATTTCTGTTGTCTTGGTGACCACGCTTCAACATCACAAGATTTGACTTTCAGATCTGCCAGGTCGCCTGAGCAGCACTCGAGCGTTCTGACCGGAATATTCAAGGACAGGAACAGATCAACAGAATATCTCCACATTTTGTTGTACCAGTCCATGGATTCGTCCGGTTTACAGATGACGATCATTTCCTGTTTTTCAAACTGATGAATTCTGTAGACGCCTCTTTCCTCAATGCCATGAGCACCGACTTCCTTACGGAAACAAGGAGAGTAGGAAGTGAGTGTGAGAGGGAGCTTGTTTTCGTCAACGATCGTATCAATGAAGCGACCGATCATGGAGTGTTCAGATGTACCGATCAGATAGAGATCTTCGCCTTCAATCTTATACATCATGTTTTCCATTTCTTTGAAAGACATGACGCCGGTAACAACTTCCGATCTGATCATGAAAGGAGGTACACAATAAGTGAAGCCTTTGCTGATCATATAATCACGGGCATAAGCCAAGATCGCCGAATGTAATCTCGCGATGTCGCCGGTCAGATAATAGAAACCGTTGCCTGAAGTTTTGCGGGCAGAATCAAGATCGATACCTTCAAAGCTTTCCATGATTTCGGTGTGGTAAGGAATTTCATAATCGAATTCTCTCTTGGTACCGAACTGTTCGATCTCAACATTTTCCGAATCATCTTTACCGATCGGAACAGATGCATCGATAATGTTTGGGATCACCAGCATTCTCTTTCTTATCTCTTCTTCCAGTGCCGGTTCCTTCTGTTCGCACTCAGCGATCTGATCACCGATCAGTTTGACTTCAGCTTTTACCTGTTCAGCTTCTTCTTTCTTGCCTTGTGACATCAGAGCACCGATCTGCTTGGAGATACTGTTGCGCTTGCTGCGCAGCTCATCGGCAGAAGTTCTTAAAGCTCGATATTCTTCATCGAGTTTCTTGACTTCGTCGACCAGTACCAGCTTGTCATCCTGGAATTTCTTTTTGATATTTTCCTTGACCAGTTCCGGGTTCTCTCTGATTAATTTAATGTCGATCATATACACTCTCTCCTTTGTAAAACAAAAAGGTGATAGACAAGGGCGCACGGTTGCGCGGTACCACCTTTATTTCTAACTCTATCCTTAACGCGGATCCACGTGTCTTATTAAGACATCACTTAAGGTAGATTCACCATCCTTCCTCTGTTACCTTTCACCGGCCGGTAACTCTCTTCAAGATTTCAAACGGTTACTTGTCCTTACTTTTACAAATGAAATAATAATACAATTAATATTATAAGGCAATAATTCCCTGGGAAATATTACTGATCTTCTTCGATTTCCTTTAAGATGAGGTCGGCGATCTTGGTGCTGTGAACGATATAGGAACCGTGTCCTTCTTTCGGCAGGATCATGAGCTTGCTGTCAGGAACGTTGTGTGCGATGAACAGCGTTTCAGTTTCTTTGACCATGTCGTTTTCACCGGCCACAACTGTAGTTTTTGTTTTGATTTTGTTTAATTCGTTCTTGCTGATGTTCGGTTCTTCCAGTATCATCTTCATGCGCGGATCTCTGGTAAAGAAATAAAGGACTTTGACCAAAAGCTTCAGTTGAGTCTTTACGCCATCAGGTGTCACGTTGGCACCGGATAAGATATATCTGGTAATACGGTCGGTCTTGTTCGCAAGAAATAGCCCCAGAATACCACCATCAGAGAAACCATAGAAGACTACATCATTAAGATCCAGTTCCTCCATAAACTTCAGATAATCATCGGCCATGGTTTCATAATGAAGGTCTTCTTTAACAACTGAGGACTGGCCGTGATTTCTCGAATCAGGCAGATAGACTGTGAAGTGGTCTTTGAGGACTTCGGCGGCTTCGTTAAAGATAGTATGATCTTCGCTGTTTCCATGTACCATGATCAGCGGACGACCGGTACCCATTTTTTCATAATAGAGATCTACATCATTAACCTTAACAAACATAACATTTCTCCTTTAAATAAAAAGCTCGCTGATGAGCTTTAGATATCATATCTGCCTATCAAGAGTCGGCTTTCAAACTCTTCTTTCGGCAACGGTTTGTCATAGAGGAAACCCTGTAATCTATCACAGCCTACATTGTGTAAAAATTCTTTCTGTTCCACAATTTCAACACCTTCGGTGATGACATCGATATCAAGTTTCTTAGCCATATCGATAATACTGTGAATGATTATCTCATCAGATTCGTTGAGTTTCTTGTTGATGAAAGAACGGTCAATCTTGATCTCGCTGATCGGATACTCTCTTAAAACACTTAAGGAAGAATAACCGGTACCGAAATCATCGATGCTGGTCTCGATGCCGTTCTTATTAAGATTGCCCAGGAAATTTACCATCTGGTCCTTTTCTTCTTCAGAGGCTGTTTCTGTCACTTCGATGACGATCAGTTCTTTCGGCAGATCATATTTTCTGATAACCTCAAGTATCCTGTTTGGCAGTTCCGGATCACTGAGGTCTTTGCGTGAGAAGTTTGTAGAAACCGGTACCGCTTTACGTCCAAGGTCGATCCAGTTACGCACATCTTCACATACCTTATCCAGAACATAGAGATCAAGCTTGTTGATCTTGCCGGAATTCTCAAGTACCGGTATGAAAGCCATCGGTGGGATCATCTGACCGTTTTCAAACCATCTGGTCAAAGCTTCACAACCTATTATCTCGTTGGTGATGGAATTGACCTTTGGCTGATAGTAGACGACAAACTCATTGTTGTTAAGTGCTTTTTCAAAAGACTGCTCAATGACTTTGGCTCTGATGGACTGATAGGAAATGTCTTCAGTCAGTTCAACGATCTGTTTCTTGTTGCGCTTGGCATTAGCTAAAGCCATAGCCGGATCGGAGATAATGCGGTTAATGGAAATTGGCGGAACGATGTGTGTATATCCCATAACGGCATAGACTCTGATCTTGCTGGCCTGTCCTTCGGTAGTCTCTCCTTCAACATCGATGCCATTCAATACGAGGTCCTGGAACTGCTTGGATCTTTCCCCGGTTGTAACTAAGGCGACAAAATTGTCACCACCCAGATGTCCCAACACTTCATCATATTTAAAGAATTTGTTGAGCTGTTTCGCATATGATGCCATCATCCTGTTTCCTTCAGACTGACCGAAGCGTTTGTTTATCAGTCCGAAACCTTTCAGATCGAAATAGTAGGAATCGTAATTATAGATCGTGTCATTGGAGATTTTGTCCGCGACTTTTCTGGTATAGCCATCTGCGTTAGGTAATCCTGTCAGCATCTGTCGCATGGAACTTTCTTTGATCTCCGATAACGCAAAATAGCGGCTGATCTGAACGTCGGAAATTTTAAGTAGAGTAATGATAATATCTTTTTCTTCTTCAGAGAATTTATGATCAGGTATTGGTGAAACTGTGGTAACACCTTCTGAGCCGGTATTGGTCAGGAAGCGGAATTCAAAAGATTCTTTGGAATCAAAACCGAAATCAGAAATAAACATGACGCGGTTCTGGACCAGTAAACGTATCTCGTTTTCGTTTGGTGAATTAGGGATGTCACTGATGATCCTGCCGATATTCAGATCAGCGGACACATCATAAAAAGCTTTCTTGATGGATTCAAGAGATCTTTGATCTTTACATAATATGTATACAAATCTTTTTACGATATCGTATAGATGGCTGCTGTCTTCCATATCTGATATGTTTCTTTTCTAAAAAATATTTTAGCTGAAAGATATTAAAAAAGGAAGAACTCGCATTATTCATAATTAAGACATAAAGAAAACAGAGCTTTCACTCTGCTTTCTGATTGTTGTTGTTTTCGTCTTCGTCGGTATGAGACATGATACTGACAGCGGAAACAAATGTTCCTTCCTGCGGTTTGATCAGTCTGACACCTTGGGTTGCACGGCCCATCGTCGAAACTTTCTCGAGGTGGATCCTGATGATGATTCCATCATTGGTCATGATCAGACAGTCCTCGTCACCGTTGACCGCTTTAAGGGAAACAAGATCACCGTTCTTCTCGTTAATGTTGATAGTCTTAACACCTTTGGCACCTCTTGAGGTCAGTCGGTATTCTTCGACAGGAGTCTGTTTACCATAACCGTTCTTGGAGACGACCAGGATCTTGGATCCTTCTGCGTCGGTACACATACCGATGACTTCGGTGTCTTCAACATTCATGCCTCGAACACCGCTTGCGTTTCTGCCCATGGCTCTTACACCTCTTTCATCAAAGCGTACGGCTTTACCGTTAGCCGCACCGATGATGATCTGTGAATCACCGAGGGTCGGTCTAACCGCTACAAGTTCATCATCATCTTTCAGTGAGATGGCGATCTTGCCGTTCTGTCTGATGGATTCAAACTCACTGGCCGGTACACGTTTACATAAGCCGCGTTTGGTGACAAAGAACAGATAGCCTTTGATTTCCCATTCACGGTTGATCGGTACCAGGGCTTTGACTTTTTCTTCTTTATCAATATTGATGATGTTGATGACCGGTATGCCTTTGGCGTTACGTGATGCTTCCGGGATATTGAAGCCGCGGATGCGATAAACTTTACCTTTGTTGGTGAAGATCAGCAGGTAGTCATGAGTCGACATCGTCAGGTTCTGATCGACGACATCATCTTCATTAAGACTCATACCTTTGACACCTCTGCCACCTCTGTTCTGTAAGCGGTAGGTATCGATCGGCAGACGTTTGACATAACCGTTATTACTTAAGGAGACGATGACATCTTCCACCGGTATCAGATCTTCATCTTCCATGGAGATATCACCATCGATGATCTCGGTTCTGCGCTTATCGCCATACTTTTCTTTGATGGCGGTAAGTTCACTCTTGATGATATCGATGACACGGTAGTGGTTAGCCAGAATGTCTTTGAGGTCTTTGATCTCAGCGTACAGTTCGTTGAGTTCGTTGATGATCTTTTCTCTTGATAAACCGGTCAGTCTTCTGAGCTGCATATCCAGGATCGCTTTACCCTGGATCTCATCGATGTTGAATTCCTGATTCAGTTTTAATAACGCTTCATCATCGTCTTTGGAACTCTTGATTATTTCAACAACTCTGTCGATGTTGTCTAAGGCGATCTTCAATCCTTCCAGGATATGAGCACGTTTTTCATCTTCGTTGAGATCATATTGTGTTCTTCTTCTGATGACATCGATCTGATGATTGATGTAGCACTTTATGATCTCTTTTAACGACAGCAACATCGGTCGGTTGTCGACAAGAACATTGTTGTTGATACCGAAAGAGGATTGTACCGGGGTCATCTTATATAACTGGTTGAGGACGACTTCCGGTTGCACATCTTTCTTTAATTCGATCTCGATACGGATACCGTTACGGTCATTGGACAGGTCTTTCATATCAGAGATACCGTCAATAATCTTTTCTTTCGCTAACTGGTGGATCTTTTCATACATTACCAGTTTATTTACCAGATATGGAATTTCTCTGATGATGATCTTGTGTTTGCCTTGCGGTAAATCTTCAATATCAACTTTGGAACGAATGATAATTGATCCGCGTCCGGTTTCATAAGCCTGACGGATACCTGAACGTCCGACGATGTAACCACCGGTAGGGAAGTCGGGTCCCGGTATCTTTTCCATCAGATCGATGGTGGAGATATCCGGATCATCAATGACAGCAATGACCGCATCAATTGTTTCTCCCAGATTGTGGGTCGGCATATTGGTAGCCATACCGACCGCGATTCCCATTGAACCATTTACCAAAAGGTTAGGGAATCTTGAAGGTAAGACGACCGGTTCCTTGTGACGGGCATCGTAGTTATCACGCCAGTCGATCGTTTCCTTTTTGATGTCCTGTAATAACTCTAAGGAGATCTTGGACATTCTCGCTTCGGTGTAACGCATAGCTGCGGCGCCATCACCATCAAGGGAACCAAAGTTGCCATGTCCATCAACCAATGGGTAACGATAGGAGAAAGGCTGAGCCATTCTGACCATCGTGTCATAGATTGCAGTATCACCGTGCGGGTGATATTTACCCATGACTTCACCGACGATATTGGCGGACTTTACATGTGGTTTATCAGGCAGGAAGCCGGCATCATACATGGCCCATAAGACTCTGCGGTGTACCGGTTTCATACCATCTTTGACATCCGGTAAGGCGCGGTCGATAATGACCGACATTGAATAACTTAAGAAGTCTTCTCTCATTTCCGAAGAGATATTGACTTCTTTCATGTTGCCATGATTGAAAAAACGATTATCTAATTCTTCCATGAGTCCTCCTTATATATCCAGGTTCTTGACGAAGTGAGCGTTCTCCACGATAAAGTTCTTACGTGGTTCTACTTCATCACCCATCAGCATCGAGAAGACCTGGTCAGCATCGATCGCATCTTCGATCGTAACTCTCTTAAGAGTTCTATGTTCCGGGTCAAGGGTGGTCTCCCATAATTGTGATGGATCCATTTCACCAAGACCTTTGTAACGCTGAACATCATATTTCTCATCACCGAAGTCGCGTTTAGCCAGTTCCAGTTCTTCATCAGAGTAGCAGTATCTTAAGGTCTTCTGTCCCTTGAAGAGTTTATATAGAGGTGGCATAGCCAGATAGACATAGCCGCCTTCGATTAATGGTTTGAAGTAACGATATAAGAATGTCAACATCAGTGTGGAAATATGCTGACCGTCAACATCCGCATCGGTCATGATTACGATCTTGTGATAACGCAGTTTGGAGATATCGATCTCATCACCGAAACCGCAGCCAAAGGCCTGGATCATCATCCTGATCTCGGCATTGTCAAAGATCTTGTGCAGACGCGCTTTTTCAACATTCAGGATCTTGCCTCTTAAAGGTAAGACAGCCTGGAAGTTGGAATCTCTTCCCTGTTGTGCGGAACCGCCGGCGGAATTACCCTCGACGATATAGATCTCACAGATCGAGGCATCTCGGGATGCACAGTCTTTTAATTTGGTAGGCAGATTGCCCGAACCGAAATCATCTTTACGACGCACGTTTTCTCTGGCTTTCTGGGCAGCTAATCTTGCTTCGGAAGCTGATTTGGCTTTTTCAATGATGATCTTGGCAACATCCGGATTTTCCAGAAGATAGCGTTTTAAGAAATCACCGAAGATCTTATTGACGACCGGTTTGACTTCCGCATTACCGAGTTTTCCTTTGGTCTGTCCTTCATATTGCGGATCAGGATGTTTGACGGAAATGATAGCGGTCAATCCTTCTTTCAGATCATCATTAGTCAGGTTAGGATCATCAGCCTTTAAGAATTTATTATCTTTAGCATAGCTGTTGATGACTCTTGATAAAGTCTGACGGAAAGCATCCAGATGCATACCACCATCCGGAGTAAAGATATTGTTACAGAAAGAATAAACTTTTTCTGTATAAGATGTGTTGTATTGCAATGCTACTTCAACCGCAATGGTAGTCTTATCATCAGCACCATCACAATACATGACATCTTCAAATAATCTTGTTTCGTTTTCATCCAGAAACTGAACATATTCTTTGATACCACCTTCATAACAGAAGGAATATGATCCTTTATGTTCATCTTCTTTTTCCCAGTTGAAGTTAAGTTTGATTCCTTTATTAAGGAAAGCCATCTGACGGATACGATCAAACAAGGTCTTAAAATCATAGATCGTTCCTTCTTTGAAGATCTCCGGATCAGCTTTGAATCTGACAGTTGAACCGGTATCATTAATGTCACATTCACCGATCTGCGTCAGCTGCTGATCAACTTTACCACCATCTTTGAAACGGATAAAGAAGATCTTACCGTCTTTACGGACAGTTACTTCCATCCATACGGATAAGGCATTGACGACGGAAGCACCGACACCGTGCAGACCACCGGAAACCTTATAGGCGCCACCGCCGAATTTACCACCGGCATGAAGCACCGTAAAAATAGTTTCAACTGTTGAGACACCGGTCTTCGGGTGTATTTCCACCGGCATCCCTCGACCATTATCTTTAACGGTTACGATGTCATTTTCATCAACACTTACATCGATCTCGGTCGCATAACCGGCTAAAGCTTCATCGACGGAGTTATCGATTATTTCCCAGACCAGATGATGTAAACCTGTCGAAGAGGTAGTGCCGATGTACATACCCGGTCTTTTTCTGACTGCTTCAAGTCCTTCCAGTACCTGAATATCATCAGAAGTATAGTTGTCATGATTAATACTGGTATTAGACATGGTAACCCTCCTTTAATTCAATAAGTTTATAATCATCCTTGATCCTCAGATTCAATATATCTGTATCGGTGATGATGACCTGTGTTTCTTTAGGTAAAATATTCAATAATCTTTCTTCGTTGTCTCGATCAAGTTCAGATAATATATCATCCAGTAAGACGATCGGGGTATTGCCGGTATAGATCTGAATATATTTGATCAGGGCAAATTTAAAGGCAATCAGGACCATACGCTTCTGACCTTGCGAAGCGATGGAATTGAGATCATAGCCATCCATCACAAAATGATAGTCTTCATGGTGTGGACCGAATGTCGCATAGTGATAATAATTATCTTTATCTCGGCTGTTAATTAATTGTTCAGTGATTTTTTCAACTTCCGCACATTTTTTATAGATGATCTCGATCTTGGATTCTCTACCGGAAATCATCTGATACATTTCAGTAATGTTGTCGTTGATGGTCAGGAAGAATTTTTCTCTTTCTTCAATGATCGTTCTGATCAGAGGAACCATAGATTCATTGATGACTGAGAATAATGTTTCATCAATTTCCAGTTCTTTTAATAATTTATTTTTATCCTTTAATAGAGAATTATATTTGACTAAAGCCTGAATATATCGGGAAGAGACTTTGGATATTTCAATATCCAATAATTTACGGCGTTCACCTGGTGATTGGGTGAAAAGTTCAAGATCGCTCGGTTTGAATAAAACAGCATTCAGTTTTCCGATAAATTGCGATGTTTTGGAGATGATCTGATCATTTATATACAAAGATTTATTTTTCTTATTAATTACTACTTTATAGATAGCTTCATCAGAAACAAGTTCGATCCTGGCAAAATCCTTGTTTTTTCTGATCAGATCAGCATCATTCTGGGTCCTGAAAGACTTGGTATTGGAGACCATGATGATACTTTCGAGTATATTGGTCTTTCCGGTCCCGTTTTTTCCGATAATAATATTTAGATGCGGATCAAATTCAACAAAACAGCGGGAATAATTACGATAATCATTCAATCTTAATGTCTTTATTAACATATCTGATACACCTCTGATCCAATTCTGATCTGATCTCCGTGATATAATTTACGGCCCCGTCGGTCCTCTTTTTCATTGTTTACATAAACTTCATGAGAGTATAAAAACAGCTTAGCTTCTCCGCCGCTGCTGATATGATCAGTGATCTTGATAAACTGACCGAGAGTTATAAATTTATCATTAATTTCAACTTGTTTAATTAAAGCCATAACCTTCTAAATTATATCATTTTTGGCCTTAATTTTCTATATCAGCGCCTTTATAAAAAAGCTGTATCTCACCTAATAAAATATAAAACCCGTCTGAAAACGGGTTTATTTTGGCTATATTTTGATTTTTGAGTTTTAACGGTAGGTTCTGACCGGTGAAATGATCTGAATCAGAGAGTCATCACCTTCCTTTTTGACGACCATCGGTTTAAGCTCACCGGAGAAATTGATCGTTATCTCATCAGAACCGATCGCTTTGATCGCATCCTGCAGATATTTGCCGGAACAGGATATCTCCAATGGTTCGCCTTCGTATGATATTACCTTAATTGTTTCAAATGATGAGACCATTGACTGGTTGGTAGCGGTAAGTTCGATCTTTTCAGGATCAATATTCATTTTGACCGTATTCTTGCCATCGGATTTGATGAATAAGGTACGATCGATGGCATTTATCATTTCCTTAGATGAAACCGTAAGTTTCTGTGAATAGGAATTAGGGATCAGACGGGAAGTATCCGGGAAATCATCATCAAGTAATCTTGTATCAATGATCGAATTACCGAAAATGAAGGATATCTTCTGAGTATCGATCGCGATCGTGACTTGTTCCTCATTGGCTATCGCATGATAGATCTCACTCAGATATTTGGACGGGATCGTAATATTGAAGTCAAGATCCTGATCGATATCGATCGTTTTGGAAGCTAAACGATAGGAATCTGTCGCATTGGCGTAGAGTTTATTACCTTTAGCCTTGAAGTTTACACCTGTTAAAACAGGACGTGTCTCTTTATCCGAACAGGCAAAGGCTGTTTCATCAATTATCTGATTAAATAAAGTGGTATCCAATTTGAAAGGGTTATTATCTCTGCTTTCAAAATTAATTAAAGGATATTCATCAGCTTCCATACCATTGACTTTGAATTCGGAATTGCCACCGGAGATCTTGATCAGAGTACCATCGATCGTCTCTACTTCAATAAAATCACTGTCAATTTTTCTTACTATTTCTAATAAGAAACGGGCATTCAATACTATTTCACCTGTTTCTTCAATTATTAAAGCAGCTGAATCATTATTATTGATAGCTGTTCTGATAGAAATATTGGAATCAGAAGAGACCAGTACTAAAGAATTATCCGTTACACTTATTTTGATTCCTGATAAGGAAGGTAAAGGTGTAGTTGATGAAATGGCTCTTGAAGAAAGAGACAATGCATCTAGAAAATCTTTTTTGGCAATTTTGAATTTCATGGTCTGCTCCTTTATTGTTTATTAAGTTAAAATGTTACTACTATTAGGATGTGGATAAATGTGGAAAAGCCTTAAAAAGCCTTTATTTATACTATAATTTTAACATTTTAAATGTTGAATAAACTATGGAAAGATGTTTATTTTATCCTGCTCTCGATCTCATTTATAGCCTTGAGATAGAGTGGATCGCTCTTGATTTTCTTCTCCACATTGTCACAGGAACTCATGACTGTTGAATGGTCACGGCCACCGAATTCCCGTCCGATATCATCATAAGTCGCATCAAGTAACTTACGGCAAAGATACATTGCGATCTGACGGGCCGAAGAAATGTTCTTGGTACGGTTGGCGGATGTGATTTGTTGTTTTGTGAGGTTGTAGTAATCACATACCGCCTTTCGTACCGTTGAAATAGCTAATTCATTCTTTCCCTCTTTGATCTGATCTTTAAATGCTTCAATACAGAGTTTTAAAGAGATATGATCAGTCTCGCCATCGATAGGGAAATTGATTGAATAGAACAGTAAACGATTTACGGCACCTTCCAGACTTCTGACATCCTGCGAGAAATTGGTTGCCAGGTAGGAAAGTACTTCATCGTCGACGTCAAATTGATTAGGATTGGAACTGTTGGCGATCTTCATCTTCAGAATATTGATTGATGTTTCATATTCCGGAGCTTCGATATTGACATTAAGTCCCTGATTGAAACGGGTAATGATACGATCTTCAAGACCCTTGATCTCACTCGGGGTGCGGTCAGAAGTGATACAGATCTGTTTACGGTTGTTTACCAGTTCATTGAATACGGTAAAGAAGATCTCGTGGGTCTTGGCCTTGTTGGCAATAAACTGAACATCGTCGATCAGTAAGACATCAAGATCATGGAAGACCTGTTTGAATTCATCAAAGCGGTTTTCAACAGAAGCTTTATGAACCCCTTCAACAAACTCCAAGCCGCTGGTAAAACCGATTTTCTTATCCGGATAAAGTGATCTGACCTGATTGGCGATCGCATTAAGCAGATGAGTTTTACCTAAACCGGAATTACCATATATAAATAAAGGATTAAATACTATACCTAAATTAGAGGCACAGGTCATTGCCGCGATCTGTGCTTGCGCATTTGATCGTCCGACAACGAAATTTGCAAAAGTCTGGTTAGGATCGATTTTTCGGGAAAGAAAATCATTTTTGAAGGAATCAGTAGGCAAAGAAGTTAAATTGTTATTGAGTTCTTCCTGCTGTACGATCCTAACCTTAAGCCTTTTTGCAAATACTTCCTCTACCGCATCTTCAATCAGACCCAGATTCTGAGTCATGATTGTGTAATTGATAAAAGTAGGTACACTGATCAGTGCTTCATCGTTGGAAAGGGAGATAAGTTTGGACTGATAATACGTCAAAACACTCTCCGGAACCTTTCCGGAATCAGCTATGATCTTCATGATCTCAGACCATTTTTCGTTTAAATAATAATCCAGTGTCGTCATAAAAATACCTGAAGAGGTAAAGATATAATAACACCATTTTTCCACAATTTTTTATCGTTTTTTCGAAAGTTTTCCACAATCCACAATCAATAATTTTTCAAAAGCCTGTAGTTATGCGTTTTTAGGGAGTTTTCCACAGTTTTCCACAAAATTCTTTTTGTGGAAAAAATGTTTAAACTTATTCCACAACGCTTTCCACAGTGGAAAAATGTTGAATAATAAAGTTTTCCACAAGAAAAAATAAAAGAAAAAAGAGTAAAAAAGCCTTATTTTAAAGGGTTTTGTGAAGTTTTCCACTTTTCCACGTTGAGTTGAAAACAAAAAAATGTGGATGTGGAAAATCAACAGATTTATTTAAAATCAACTAAATAAAAGAAATGAAAATTTTAAAGTATAAAAAAGTTTTCCACTTCAAACAAAAAGGTAAAATTCACTAAAAAAGACCCGTTTTTCAGAGTCTTTAAGAGATTTTTAACCTTATTTTTTATTGTTGATTTTCCTGGTTTTGAACATTACTGTTTATGGCTAATACAGCGACTGCAGCCGCAGTGGTATCAGTAAACGAATCATAGGCGATCTTGCGCATGAATGAAGTGACTACATCGCCGTTTGGCAGCGTCTCACGGAAGATAGCTCTGCCTCCTTCTTTACAACATTTATGAAGCATATTGACAAAGGCCAGACCCGGTCCCTCCGGTGTCTCTTCAAAGGAAGTACCGAGTTCAGAAATATTGATATTGAAAAGACGTCTGATGAAATCACGGTAAGCCTGATTGCTGCGGGTGAAACGAGCTTTGTTGCCTCTTACTTCCAGAATAGCCATCGGTACCGTATTGAAATAACGCAGGAATTTGTCCTGGTCTTCTTGTGTAATGACCGCCAGATCATAGAGGTTGATACGGTCGATCGCGTTGAAGTAATCGGATTCGTCCGGATTTTCAAAACCGATCTGCGTACCGGTCGCATATCTTTCCAGGATTTTTTCAAGCGGCATCGGCTTGGCGTAATAGTATCCCTGCAGTTTGGCACATCCGATCTCTTTTAGGAAGTTGACCTGTTCAGCAGTTTCAACACCTTCGCAGATCGTGTCTATCTGTAGACCGATCGCCATCTTCATCAGTTCAGAAAGGATAATCTTGTCTTTTTCATCATCTTCAAACCTCTGCATGAAGCGCATATCAAATTTGATCAGATCGATCTGCATCGTCTGTAAGATATCGAGTGAAGAATAGCCGCTGCCAAAATCATCAAGCCAGACCGGGAAACCGAGGTCACGGAAACGATCAACCTGAGACTTGATGAATTCAAAATCGGTACCGATCATGCTTTCGGTGATCTCCACGGAAAGCAGATTGTGAGGGATGTTGTAGGAGTCGACACGTTTACAGATCTCTTCAACGATGTCGCAGTAATCAAAATCAGAACGGGACAGGTTGATGGATTGCGGTACCAGATAAAGGCCGGCTTCTTTCTGCTTGATCAGTTTTTCCAGGACCTGTTCGACCATATAGAGATCGAGTTTATAGATTAATCCTGATTCTTCTAAGATCGGTATAAACTGATTAGGAGTCAGGAAACCCTGTACCGGATCATCCCATCTGGCCAGCGCTTCTTCATCACAGACACGACCGTTGGTCGCCCTGACGATCGGCTGGAAATAGAGTTTGACCCAGCCGTTTTCCAGTGCCTGTTCAAGATGAGAAGTAATGTATAATTTCATCTCGGCACTTGCAAGCATCGTCGTGTCGAAGAATCTGTAAGCTGATTTATAAGATTTGCGGATTTCATCACGCGCAAGTTTAGCTCGGTCACAAGCCGTTGGAATATCGACATCACCGTTCCTGTCAGGATAGATACCGGCACGAACGGAAGGAAGGAATTCTTCCTTGTTGCTTTCCCAGTCTTTGAACAGTTTATCAAGACGGGTATCGATATTATCTTCTTCTGTGAATACCACAAAGCGGTCCTGACCGAAACGGCTGCAATTGTCTTTACCGAATTCGTCAGTCAGTAAAGTTGAAAACATCTGTAAGAGACGGTCACCTTTGGTAAAACCATATTTCTCGTTATAAAACTTCAGGCCGTTGAGATCAAAAAACAGGAAGGCAGGGTGTCCGCCGTTCCTCAACATTTCCTTTCGTTTGGAATCAGTCAGCTCAAAGAAATAGGTCATGCCCGGTAAACCGGTCAACAGATCATAGTAGTTACCTTTAAGAACACTGTCGTTAAGCCGCTGTTCAAGTGTGCCGCGGTATTCTTCTTTCTCGTTTTCCAGAACATAGCTGTGCAGAACGCAGGTTCCCAGCATATAGCCGATCGAATAAAGCGGCAATAGAGGAAACAAGACCTGCGCAATAACAAAACCGCACATCGAAAGTGAGAAAGAAGCGATCGTAAAGAAACGCGATCTCATGGCCCCGATACTCTTATAGCCTTTTGCGTAAGCATAGATCGCTGTTATCAGAAACATCAGTACCTGTACGCCCAGAGTTACATAACGCATGCCGTCGGCGTGATAGGCACCGGTCTCATCAAAGTGATAAAGGATCGGGAAAAAGAAATTGATGACGATCACGATACATTCAAAGCTGAAAAACAGCCAGCCGAGAATTCTTAAGAAACCACCAAAGCCCTTTTCTTTCTCCAGGTAGGCGACCACATAACGCGTCCACATGAAAATGCTGGTGGCCATCGTAAAGAAATATATAGCCGTATCCAGATGGACAAGAAAGACCAGTTTCCTTTCATAAAGAATGCCCCACAAAATATCAGTGATATAGAAGGCGAGGACATTATAAAGATAGCCACGATACTGAATACGGGCAGGGATAATG
>JAFRJA010000073.1 GCA_017432545.1 Erysipelotrichaceae bacterium | reverse complement strand
CGTGCCGGCTTAGTTGATCCCTTGGATTACTACTTAACCAGACATAATCTTAAACTAAGTTTGATTTAACTGAACCGCCCACTGCCGAACGGCACGGTGTGGTGGTGTGAGAGGGGCTAGAAAATAGCCCCTACTCGATTGTCTATTCTGATTCTCTTTCCAAAACGCTTTTGTTTGCATGTCAAAATGGGCTTTGCGAAAAGGAATTGCCGGTAGTTTGTTGAAAAAGAGATTGGAATTGATATATCATATTAGTTAGTTAATGCTAACCAGATTAGTGTTTTATGACCTCACGTTTATCGTGAGGATAATAAAACAGTATTAGGTTAGCTTAAACAAACTAGAGTTTTGTCAAAGTGACAGCTTCTGCATCTTTTCTTTATACGGCATGATAACGATATCGGGAATGGCTGGGATCGTATAGAGAGCATTTAAGATAGGATAGAAAAAATGAAAAAAAGAGAGTTGGGAGTGATCGAAGATACGCTGTTTGTACCGATGCTGGGAAGGATCTATGCCAGTGAGCATTTCAGCAATATTCTTTATGATGCCAAAGCATTGGAACTAAAAAACAAACTGCCTGCGGGAGTCATCGGGAACGATACCCAGACTCAGTATACTTATCTGGCGTCGGCATCCCGTTGTGCAAATATGGATCGTTATATTTCCGATTTTCTGAAAAGAAAAAAGAATGGGATCATCGTAGAACTCGGATGCGGACTGGAGACGACTTATTATCGCAATGACGATGGCTGCACGATGTGGTATGAGATTGATCTGCCTGAAGTGATCAAGTACAGAAAGACGATTCTTCCGGAAACGGAAAGGCAACGGAATATCGCGTGTGATGCTTTTGAGTATGACTGGATCGGCCTGACCCGGAAGGATCATCCTGATGTTCCGCTTCTGGTAACTGCCAGCGGGCTTTTTTATTACTTCGAAGAAGAAAAGATCCTGGATCTGCTGCGCAAGCTTGAAGACTATGGCGATATCGAGATCCTGTTTGATGCGGTCAATAAAAGCGGCATGATGATGATGAAGAAGAAACATATGAAGACAGTAGGACACGAGGATGCGAAGATGTACTTCTATGTCCATTCCGCCGCTGGACTGGCGGCAAAGATCGGCGGGAAGACGGAAGTCCTTGCGGAAGAACCCTTTTACCGGCATATCAGCAAGAAGGGTCTTAGTCTTTCAACGAGACTCAGTATGATCATCTCGGACCGGCTTTCCATGGTGAAGATGATCCATCTGAGTCTATGCAGCGAATCGTTTAAAAGGAGTTTTTCTGAAACTCGTAAAGAATGCAAGGAACTATGAAGATTAGGATCCAGCAGTTTGGCATTACAAAGATTACAAAGATTTATTAGTTTAATTGCCACCTAGGCTAACTTTATCGTATATAATTACGGTAAAGAAAAATGCATGTTTAATTGATAGAGAAAGGACTGCTATATGAAAACTATAACAGCTGAAATGTTGGTTGCAAAAGCCAAGGAAAACGGCAAAGAGCTCACGATTGAGCAGGCAGAAAAAATGATCGCAAAAAAAAGCATCTTTAAATGATGATGAACTGACAGCCATATCAGGCGGAAATATTTTTGACGACATCGTTGAGACCATAGAATCGTCAGAAAACCCCGAATGTCCAAATTCCTATAACGGTGCGCACCAATGGAAAAAGACAGGAAACACCAGACCCGGCAGTATCTTTGGCGATCTCTGGCCTGATGTTGAGTTAAGATGCCAAAAATGTGGCAAGATAGATTGGGCCTCGTTTTCTACTTATGATTAAGAATAGCTGATAAAAACATCGGTGCTTGATGACATCGATGTTTTTTATAGCGAGATCCTTCTGATTTCACATCTGCAAAAAATATCTTCTGACAGCAAAAAAAGCGGAAACAGCTAAACCAACAGGATCCGTTTTTTTATCCTCATCATCAACCGGATGATTGTGTTTTTCACAGGATGTTTCAATAAGGGATGCTTTAAAGATGAGTTATCGTAAATTCCGGTTTGCAGAGATGATTATAAAAGTGTAACTTCCTGAACGGAATTCAAAATAATTATTTGCGGCAATGTGTTTGAAATAACACCAGTACATATGCAATCGTAAAATCGGTCGAAAAAAAATACGAATGAAATTACGACTGTTATCAATTAAAATAAAATCTATAAAAGATTGTGACGGAACCCGAACATGAAAGAGAACAGGAATCTTGAATACAAAGAAGAAATAACTAACACATTTCTTAAAACGGTAAGTGCATTTTCCAATTATGAAGGAGGAATGATTCTGTTTGGTGTCAATGATTCAGGCGAAGCAGTGGGGTTGGATGATGTTACACAAAATGTCTGGACATCGAAAACAGAATAAACGATAGTATTTCTCCACAGCCCGATTATACACTTTCTGTCATCGAGTCCGGGAAGGTCATTGCTTTATCAGTTAAGCCTGGTTCCAATACCCCCTTATATGTATAAATCAAAAGCTTATAAGAGAAATGATACTGCTACAATCGAAGTTGATTCCCATGAAATGAGGAGGCTGATTCTCAAAGGCGAAAATAAAGAATATGAGGAATTGTCATCAGATAATCAGAATTTAGATTTTAATTTTCTAGGCAGAGAATTAAAAGATAAAACCGGCATAGAAACATTTAATACGGATGTTCTGAAAACACTGAATCTGTATTCTGATTCTACAGGTTATAACAATGCTGCCGCGATTTTATCGGACCAAAACAGATTTCCTGGAATCGATATTGTCAGATTCGGCGAGACGATCAACATCTTTCTTAAACGCAGAACATATGAATATCAGTCGATTCTGCAGAGTTATTATGACAGTCTGGATATTTACAGAGACTATTATCAGTATGATGAGATCGATGGAACTTTAAGAAAGACGATCGAAACCATTCCTGAGGAAGCATTCCGCGAAGCAGTTGCCAACGCTATTGTTCACAGAGTTTGGGATATCAATGCACAAATCCGGATATCAATGTTTGATGATCGTATAAAGATCGTTTCCCCGGGAGGATTGCCTGATGGAATCAGCGAAAAAGAATATCTGGAGGGGAGGATTTCTGTTCTGAGGAATCCTATTCTGGCAAATGTCTTTCATCGTCTTGATCTGATAGAGAAATTCGGAACAGGAATCAAGCGTATCATTCAATGCTATTCAGACAGCCAGAGCAAGCCGTCTTTTGAAATATCAGATAATTCAATCCAAGTCACACTTCCGCTGATAAAAAAACATCTCGATCTGACAGCTGATGAAATGAAAGTATACAATCTGCTAAGCAGAAATATAAACAGATCGATAAGTGAGATTCTGTCTTCCACATCCCTAGGCTTTGGAAAAAGCAAGACAACAGAATTACTTAAGAAGCTGGAAGAAAAAGGTATAGTGGCTGTTGAAGGCAAAGGAAGAGGAACAAAATACAAAATACGTTAATTTTGTTCTGCAGAAGGATATGTAATCGTAAAACATAAAGCTATATAGATAGTTAATTATTGTGTAGTTTTATGAACACTATTCAAAAAGAGAACCGAGGTTATAGGGCAAGATGGAGATCATTTGCTGACAGATCTGCCTATGTACTCTTCCAGGTCTTTTTTAAATTCTTCCGGAGCATCGATATCAAACGGATAGGTAAAACAATTTCTCTGCCTGTCTTCTGTCTCAAAGGAATACTGATAGCGTTTCTGTCTGCACCAGCATATAATTGTCTTCGCTGTTTTGTCGTTTGATGTATCATATCTGATCATATCTGCCTCCCAAATCATTTAATAATTTATCACTTTTTTCTTCAAAGCGGCTTTGAAAAAAACTGGAAAAAGTGATAAAAAATAAGCGTTGAGTTGCCTTATTTGCGTAAGTCCGAACAGTTGGATTTACGCATTTTTATTCCTTGAGACAGGGACGAAAAACGTTAGGAGGTCATATGAAACTGAAGGGAAGAAAGGTCATATCGCGTGCCAGCGGCAGTGAAGGAGTTATCACCGGAATAGACAAAAGCGGACTAAGAGTGTCCTTTACAAAGTATCAGGATATCCTGATCCCCTTTGGCAGAGCTAACGATCTGCTGATCATGGATGAAGATCTGACAAGACACATATATAATGTTCAGAGCGCCAGAAGAGTAACGGAAGGAAAAAAATGAGTGTACTGGAAGCAATCAAAGACAACATACGTCTTTTATATGAAACAGATCCTGATATCCATGTAAATGTGCTGATAAAAAGCCCTAGAAGAATGAACCTGACAAATCTTCCTGTAACGATCAAAGGGGTATATCCCCATATGTTCCAGATTGAAGAAAGAAGCGGAAGGATTCCCAGACAGTTCACACACCTGTATAGCGATGTCATTACAAAGGATATTGAGATCCTTGAACTTTCATGTAGCATCGATCAGAACATTGAACAGAAAAGAGGAAAAAAGATAAGCGATGGAAAGAAAGATTAATAAGAAAAAGAAAATAAACTATTACCGATTGGCTTTCGTTATAACTGTTGCCGTATTGATTGTCACTCTTCCCGTTACCGTTCTTTATATCCTTGAAAGAGGTCACGTCATTAAAATACAGATTTAGGAATGAAATTCAAAAAAAGAAAATCTTACCATGCACAGGTTTAATTCGTATAAAATAATATAAAGCAGTCAGATGAGTGCTTAAAAAACAAGGAGGGCCTGATCATGTCAGACAACGATAGAAAATTAAATAATGAAGAACTGGAAGAAGTATCCGGCGGCCGGATACCTGAGAAAAGCTTAAAAAAGGCCAATGATATTGCAAAACAGATCGCTGAGTATTTTCATAAAATCGGTATTCCGGATAACAATAGAGAAACCGTAAAGAAGTATGTAGACATGTGCTATTATTACCCGATCCAGTTGCCCAGCGGTCTTGGTTCGGATAAAGGCATTATAGGATTGTATTATCCTTTAAGTAATTACACTATTACCAAGGATGATATTATAGATCTGATACAGCAATACATATAAGTGATTTTGAATAAAAGCAGCAAGGACTGTTGCCCTGTCAATCATTTATATCTTATATAAATATGTAGGAGGAGATTAAAAATGACAGAAAACAAGAATACTGGAAACATTAAGCAGATTGAAGATGACGCCATCGAAAGTGTATCTGGCGGTACAACATTGGAAGATCTTAAACGAGATGCCGATTGCTTTTTTGAAGGCCTTGGAGAAATAGTTGAAGCAACGAAAATAAACACCTGTCCGATCTGCAATCAGAAGATCATTCCTGATGCTGAAAAATGCGGACTGGAAGATTTTATACATCACTACAGTGCTGTTCACAGCAAAAAATAATAAAACGATCATATCTAAAAGATTCTAGAAATCTTATGGTGAAATCAGTGAAAAGGATTCCGCGGAAATACCGGACGTGCTGAAGAAAAAGAATGATAAAACTGATTTTTGCCAAAACAAAACCAAGTTTTCAGCGAGGAAACAGAAACGGAAGAAAAGCAGCTAGTTTCACTTCAAAGCAACAATATTGAGTGGTGGCAATAAAAAAATATTTATCAATATCTAGCCATAGAATCTAACTTGTTTTCGTATGCTTTGTTTTCATCTCACATCTATTATAAGAAACACCGATCGTTTCTTAACAACAACGCTTTTGAACATCATCACAAAAACAAATTATCAGAACGCTTTATAACCAAAAGTTTTCAGAGAAAAAGGAACAGCGTCTCTGTTAAAATCAAACAATTTAAATTTTGAAGAAGAAGGAACCTCTTTCAGTATTCCATATTCAGTGAAACGGTTCAGGATTTTTAAAGCGCCCTGCTTACTGATATTGATGTTTGCCATTTTAAGAAAGTCTAGATAAGTAAATACACCGGAATAAGAAACAAGAAGCCTCTTTATATAATTCAATTCAGTGTCGGTCAAAACACCACCTTTGTTTTTTGTTTTCTGTTCGATCTGAACAAGATCCTGATAACAGATAAAATAGTCAATTGAAACACCAAGAAGAAAATTTAAGAAATAAGTCAGATCGTTGTGAGCGTCCCTGCTTAGCTCAAGCACCTGATAGTATTTTGATTTAGTCTGATTAATGGCTTCGGAAATTATCGGTGGAAGATATGATAACCCACACAGCAGAAAAACCCAATAAGAAACCATACGGGCTGTTCTGCCGTCGTAATCAAAATAAGGATGAATATATAACAGATAATAATGACAGATATGTGGAAGCATGATCTTATCATTAAGGGTACCTTTATGCAAGATCTTGTAAACAAATTCAAAAAGCGAATTCAGACTTTCTTCGATCTTATCGACAGGACAACCGTGGTAATTGGCTGTTTCAACCGTATCATAACGGTAATGATCCCCAGGTCTTAATTCCGTTTCTTCGCTTAAACAGTTTTCACTGAGGATCGAATACAGCTTAAAAAGATTTTCTTCATTAAACTCAGGAAGATCAGAAACAAAATCGATACCGGCTTTCATGTTTTTGATAATGATGTCGTTTGTGTTTTCAACTGGTGCACCGTCTTCCAGCAGCTCCTTCAGTCTTCTTCTGGTGGTCGGAACGTTTTCGACATTTACAGACCCTTCGATCTCGGAATAGATCATTGATTCAAGAAAAGAAGAAGAAAACCGGTCAGATAATATGTCATCTTGGACCGTAACAGACAGATAGCTTTCAAGTAAAGATGAAAGCTCATTGCACGGAGAATAATACAGACATTTATAGTTAAAGGCCGTCAACGGCAACAGCTTCAGATACAGATGGTTCTGTGGTGCCATCTCGTCTTTAAATTCAAGAAGATCCTTGTATTCAAAAGGAGACAGAAAAACTCCAGCCTCATTTCCGTATTCTAGTTCCCTGGCTGTATAGTATTTTTCCTTAAACTGTTTATCAAACGCAAGTAATATCTTAGAGTTTTCCATATAGTTATTGTAAACCTTTTCGTAAACCAAATAAAGATAAAACGTAAACCTTTTCGTAAACTAAAAAAACCTGAAAACAATTTTCTGAAAAAATATTGACATGTTTTCAGAAAGAATTATAATGATTTACATAAGTAGAGATCGGGAAAAGTAAGCAGATAATCGATTCATAGTGAGCAGATGTCAGTGGAAAATCTGTATGAGATGCTGGTGAAAGAACACCCGGGAGCTTCGGAACGAAATAACAGTAGTAACCGACGGAACCGAACCGTTAGAATCGGAGATCGATGATGGTCGATTGTAAAGTGATCGGATAAGACCGATAATTTGGGTGGTACCGCGGAGTATTATGACAGTCCTTCGTCCCTTGGGGATAAGGACTGTTTTTGTTTAAGGAGGCAATAATATGTGCGGAATACTGGTATCAACCGATATGAAAACCGAGCGCAAAGAATTTGAAGAAGGATTATTTACATTAAGCAAAAGAGGACCTGATCAGTCGATCGCTGTTGAAGTGCCTGATGGACTGATCGGCTTTGAGAGACTGGCGATCATGGAACTCACTTCCCAAGGTATGCAGCCGTTCTGGCTTGATGAAAAGGCTTGTGTCTGTAATGGTGAGATCTATGGCTTCAGAGAATTGAAAAAGGAACTGGAAAAAGATTACGATTTCATTTCCGACAGTGACTGTGAGATCATCCTGCCTTTGTATGAAAAATACGGTCTGAAGATGTTTGAAATGCTGGATGCGGAATTTGTCATGGTCATCTATGATCAGAAGAAAAATGAATGGCTGGCGGCCAGAGATCCGATCGGTATCAGGCCGTTATTCTATGGCTATACTCAAGAAGGAAAAATAGCTTTCGGTTCACTGGCTGAAAGTCTGATGCCTTTCTGCAAGGATATCCATCCGTTTCCGATCGGTTCCTATTATTGCGATGGAAAATTTGTCAGCTATACCCAGATCGAAAAAACAGACGGATACAGTAAAGACGATCTGGAAACAGTCTGCAGCAAGATCCATGACTATCTGATCGAGGGTGTTAAGAAAAGAATGGATGCCGATGCGAAGATCGGATATCTCTTAAGCGGTGGGCTTGATTCATCGTTGGTCTGTGCGATCGGCCAGAAACTGGAAGATAAACCGATCCTGACTTATTCGATCGGTATGGAGAAAGATGCGATCGACCTCAAATACGCAAGAAAGGTTGCGGATTATATCGGCAGCAAGCATACCGAAGTCATTATCACCAAAGAAGATGTCATAGAAGCTTTACCGGAAGTTATTCAGATCCTGGAGAGCTGGGATATCACCACGATCAGAGCTTCGATCGGTATGTATCTGTTGTGTAAGAAAATAAAGGAGCTTGGTGATGTAAAGGTATTGCTTACCGGCGAGATCTCTGATGAACTGTTTGGCTATAAATACACCGACTTCGCCCCAAGTGCTAAAGCATTTCAGGAAGAAGCCGAGAAAAGGATCAGAGAACTGTATATGTACGACGTGCTCAGAGCTGATCGTTGTATCTCCGCCAACTCCTTAGAAGCCAGAGTTCCGTTTGGTGATCTGAAGTTTGTGCGCTATGTCATGTCTATCGATCCTGAACTCAAACTCAATAAATACAACATGGGCAAATATCTTCTGAGACACGCGTTTGAAAAGGACAATATCCTGCCGGAAGAAATTCTCTTCAGAGATAAAGCGGCTTTCTCCGACGCGGTTGGACATTCATTAGTCGAGAACCTGAAAGAGTACGCTGAAGAAAAATACACCGACGAAGAATTTGAAGAAAAACGGAAGAAATATACATATAAACAGCCTTATACCAAAGAGAGCCTATTATACAGAGAGATCTTTGAGGAATACTATCCGGGCATGGCAGAGCTGATTTGTGATTACTGGCTTCCTAACCAGGAATGGCCGGGTTGTCAGGTAAGCGATCCGAGCGCAAGATACTTAAGCAACTATGGAAAGAGTGGTGAATAGAATGGAAATACAATTCAGTGAAATAAAAGAGCGAAAAGAAGTGATCCTGAATGAAGATGATCTGGATTTCGGTAAGGTCTTTGCGGATTACATGCTGGAGATGGATTATGACATGGTCAAGGGTTGGCATGATGTCAGGATCGTTGAGCATCATCCTTTAAGTCTGGATCCGCAATGTATGGTCTTAGATTATGCACAGGAGATCTTTGAAGGACTTAAGGCCTATCGCTGCGATGATCAAAGCATCAATCTGTTCAGGATCGATCTGAACGCAAAACGCTTCTGCAATTCTGCGATCAGAATGGCGATCCCACCGCTTGAAGAAGAAACGTTTGTGGAGTGTGTTAAAGCTTATGTTGATAAGGTGAGAGACTGGGTTCCGCAAAGATTTGGCAACACTCTGTATCTGAGACCATTCATCATTGCCACTGATAACGGTTTAGGTGTACGCGCTTCAAGAACTTTCAAATTCATGATCATCGCTTCGCCTTCAGCAGCCTATTTTAAAACAGGTCTTGATCCGGTAGATATCTTTGTTGAAGAAAAAGATATCCGATCGGCACCGGGACTTACTGGCTTCGCCAAATGCGGAGGCAACTATGCGATTTCCTTGAAAGCCGGTACCTGGGCAAAACACAACGGCTACTCACAGGTGCTGTGGCTTGATGGCATCGAACACAAATATGTTGAAGAAGTCGGTTCCATGAACATCTTCTTCATGATCGATCATGAACTGTATACCGCAGCCTGTACCGGAACGGTGTTACCGGGAGTTACTCGTCAGAGCATCCTTGATATCTGCGAAGAGAAAGGCATAAGAGTCCACGTAGGTAAACTCGCAATATCCGACATCATGAAAGCCGGTAAAGAAGGAAGACTGAACGAAGTATTTGGTTGCGGCACAGCCGCCGTAATCTCGCCGGTCGGTAAACTTACTTATGAAGGTGACAGCGTGATCATCAATCAGCACAAGACCGGCGATTTCAGTAAGGAGCTTTACACAGCGCTGACCTCGATCCAATGGGGTAAGATTCCTGATCCTTACGGATGGACCACCAAGGTCTGAGTGAAACAGTAAAATCGTCTTGTCATCTGTAATATGAAGTATACAATTTATGTTGGTTATTTAAGGAGATAAAAGTTATTAAATAGGAATTAAAAAAATATACTCTCGGTCTGATCACCTTATTTATCGCTGCCATCATCATCGGTGTATTCATGGTAATGTATCCTGACATTTCCCTTACAACACTCGGTGTCATCACAGCTCTGTTAATGATCTTCAATGGCATACTGCTCATTCTCATTGATATTAAAATGTGGAGCTACAGCATTCCGTTTGATGGATTATTACAAGGTATCTTACGTATAATCCTCGGTGTCCTGTTATTCCGGAACCCTGACACCCTGTCAGTATACATTGGTATCGTACTGGGAATCTGGATCATCATTTCCGGTTTCGGAAGTATCAAGCTGGCCTGGTCATTACGTAAAACAGAGGCGCCATGGGTACTGATGATGATCCTGGGCATCTTGAACATCCTGGTCGGTGCAGCCGTTCTCTATTCACCGGTACTTGCGTCTATGGCCTTTACAACATCAGTCGGTATCGTTCTGATCGTTCACGCAATTATCAGCATCGTTTATATAATTGAATTGAGGAAAAACTTCAAGGAACTGGAAAAGACCGTTAACGAAAAACTGGAACAGCTTGAAGAAAAGATCGAAACAGCAGAAGAAAACAGTTAAGCATTCCAAAACATCAGCTCAAAAAGCTGGTGTTTTTTGTAAAGAAAAACAGATGTTAATAAAATTATGATGAAAACTTGATCCATTTAGAAAAGATTTGTCATTGGTTTTATAGAAAACGGATAAATGGATGGCGAGGAGATTGTTGAGGTTATTAAAGCTGTAAAATAATAATAAGAAGAATTATTACTTGTAAAGAAAAACAGCGTATAAATAAAGAGGAAGAAGAAGGATTCAACATGGAAGAAAAGAAAGTTCTGAAGGAAGAAGAAACATCCAAGGTAGCCGGTGGCCAGACGAAGGAAGAGTACTATGAAGAATATAGAAAGCTGAACCTGATAGACGGTCAGACACCAAAGCACATCGGTGATGAATGTCGCTATTGCTGGGGCGGGAAACTGTTATTTGATCATTATCAGACCGGTCCTTTCGGAAACAAGGAAGCGATCTATATCTGTGACAGCTGCCACGAGTATATTATCTACGCGGTAGAATAGTTAATAATGATTTTTAAAAAGCGCCCGGAAACATCTGCAAGGAAGTTCAAGGGTGCTTTTTGGTTTTGGAGTAATGATATGACAAGGATAAACAGAAGTGACGGATCATGGTTTTTACAAGTCGATGGTGATCGGATCAATGATGCGTCGGGAAGATGGCTGTACAGGCTTGATGGTGATTATGTCTGTGATGCTTCAGGTAAGTGGCAATACCGGATAGATGGTGACAGGATTAATTATGCTGACGGAAGGTGGATGTATCGTTTTGATGATCCCTTTGTCTGTGATACTTCCGGAAAGTGGATCTACAGGATCGATGGAAACAGGATCAACTACGCCAATGGTAAATGGGCCTATGTTATAGATGGTCATCTGCCCAGAAGGATGCTGATGGCCGTGATCGCCATTCTATAGACAGATATCAGAAAAGCACAGCTCTTTAGGTTGTGCTTTTCTGTAATGATCATTACTTATAATTAAGTTTAATAATTATCTCTTGTTAAGAAGGTCTTTCTTCTGAGCTAAAAGATCGTTCTTCTGAGAAAGCAGATCAGTCTTCTGAGCCATCATGTCGACTTTTTGAGCCAGTTCATCAACTTTCTGAGCCAGCAGATCGTTCTTCTGAGCTAAAAGATCATTCTTCTGAGCAAGAAGGTCAGTTTTCTGAGCCATAAGATCAGTCTTCTGAGCCATAAGATCAGTCTTCTGGTTGAGTTCGTGTAATACGACACCACCATTTACATCATCAAGTAATGCGTCATCTAATGCTTTTTTTGCCATAATTTCTATCCTTTCCTGTAATTTTTAGAAATCTTCTTTCTATATAATTATACGGACCACCTGATAAACGGGGCAACAAAAAGTCTAAAAATATCAGTTTTTTGCCTGTTTTTGTTAAGATAAATTTATAAGAAAGCGGTGAAAAGACATGAAAAAGATAATAATTGCCCTTTTATTGAGCGTTTTGATCATATCCGGCTGTAAAAGCACTAAACCTCAGGAGCCCGAGACTCCTGTACCAGTCAAGGAAGCTGATGCTTCATATTATGTGGAACAGTTGAGAGAATTCAAGCCCGGGATCAAGAATCCTGACAACAAGACCGCAAACAAAGACTTCGATGAGTTCTTACAAGGGGTCTTTGAAGAGAAAGTCGGCGACTATTTCCTGGAATTTCACTACAACATCTACGATTACCGGAAAATGGGTCTGGAAAAACCGGAAGTTACGCTGGGTAAATACAAATATGAACTGAATGAAGAAGAAGTGGCCTATAATACCGATCTGCTTAAAGAGCTCAGGTCTTATGATTATACAACTTTATCCTATGACCAGCAGTATGATTATGACTGCCTGGAATTCGATACCCTGTGCAGACTGGCTGATCTTTATTTCTATAAATACAATTTCCTGCTCAAAGCCGGTCAAGGCGTTCCGGATTCCCTTTCTTCATATTTCACCGACTACACTTTCTATGATGAAGAATCGGTCGCAGATTATCTCAAATGTATAAGTGAAGTCCCGAGAGTTTATGATGAAGTCCTGACTTATACTGAGAAACAGGCAAAGGATGGTTATCAGATGCTGGATGAATGGATCGATTATTATAAAGAACTCTGCACAAGCTTTATCGATACCGGCGAAAAGAACGATCTGATCACTTCTTTTGATCGCCGGATAGCGGATGTTGAAGGAATCAGTGAAGAGAAAAAAACCGAATATATCAAACAGAACAAAGATCTGATCCTCAACGAACTCGTTCCTGCTCATCAGAAACTGAAAGAACAGGTTGAACAATATCGTGGTAAAACCAAAGTTGAAGATTACCGCTATTGCAACATGGACAAGGATTATGCGGACTACATGTATATGGCCAAAGGTTCAAGCAGCTATACAGCGCAAGAGATGCTGACGATCCTGACCGATGCCTTATCACTGTTGGAAGCAGAATATATGAGAGCAATTGAACAGGAAGAGCCTTTCCAGGAGACCATCGATGCCGTTGAAGGCAAATATGAGATCTTCACGCAGGAAAACGCAGAGACTCTGGCTTATCTGGCCCAACACATAAACGAATACTTCCCGGAAACGGAAGAGATCAAATACACCGTAGAATATCTGGATCCGGAAACGGCACCTGAGACTTTGGCTGCCTATTACTGGCAAGCTCCGATCGATAACGATGAACAGAACATCATCAGAGTCAATCCAAATAACAAGGATCCTCTTACCTATCGTCCTTATGGCACGATGGCTCATGAAGGAATGCCGGGACATATGTATCAGATCATCTATTATCACCGTCAGGATCCATCCAAGTTCAGATTATTGCTTTTCAATAACCTGGCCTATCTGGAAGGCTGGGCTGAGTACTCGTCCTATTACGGATACCGCATGGCCGGTCTGAATGATGATCTGACAGCTTCCGTCATGTTCTATGACGCCAATTCCTATTTCCTGGAATATTCGATCATTGATATCATGACCAATTACTTTGGCTATACAGCGCAAGAGATCTGCGATTTCTTTACGGAGAATTCCATCTTTGCCCAGGATGTGGACTACTATGAGATGGCCCAGAAAGTATTTACGGAATATTCCGGTCAGTACTTCCCTTATGGCTTTGGTATGTCCTTCCTGTTTGATCTGCGCGAAGATGTTTCCAGCAAGCTCGGTGATTCCTTTGATTACGTCGCTTTCCACAAAGCGATATTGGACAGCGGAATCGCCCCAATGAACGTACTCAAAGAATCGGTATATGAGAAACTGAACATAAAACAATAAGAATATATAGAAAATAAAGGAGAAAAAATGGAAGACAAAAAGCTCAATGATGAAACGATGGAAGAGATAGCCGGTGGCGGTTATTATCTCGATCACGAAGGCAACAAGCACATTGTAAAATTTGGTGTTGATGAAGGTTTATGTATCGGTTGCGGCAACTGTATGAACACCTGTCCGGCAGGAGCCATAATGATGGGTTCCGAAAATGCGGTTATCGACCCTGATCGTTGCGTTAACTGCCGCGCTTGCCAGGATGCCTGCCCGGTTGGAGCGATCGGTGAACAGGAAACGATCATACCGGCGGAAAAGGAATAGAAATAATAAAGAAGCGTTGAAATACTCAGCGCTTTTTAAAATTATGTACTTTTGTTTTGATAGAATTTAATAAACGGGGAAAAAATGAGTGAATATTTAGGAAAAGACATCTTTAAATTAGGTTTTGGTCTGATGCGTTTACCAAAACATGAAGACGGTTCGATCGATGTTGAACAGGTTAAGGTGATGGCTGACAAATTCATCGCAGCCGGAGGCAAGTACTTTGATACGGCTTACCTTTATGATAATGGCGGATCGGAAAAAGCCTTCAAGGAAGCAGTCGTTGACCGTTATCCGCGCGATGCCTATTATGTAGCGACCAAGCTCAGTGCGGCGATCGGTGTCAGTGATGAAGAAAGCGCCAAGAACGAATTCAACATTTCTTTGGAAAGGACCGGTGCCGGTTATTTTGATTTCTATCTCTTACACGGTATCCAGAACAATAACGTTTCAAAATATGATGAATATGGTATCTGGGATTATG
>JAFRJA010000072.1 GCA_017432545.1 Erysipelotrichaceae bacterium | reverse complement strand
TTATATCATCATTCCCCATACAAAAACAAGCGTCCAATCCTTCAAAACATCACTGTTTAAAGGGTTTAAACGCTTGTCTGAAAACAATTATCTATTTTGAGTGTCAAATATTCAGGAAGTTAACGTTATTATACCATACCACACAACACCATACAACATCCACCCAACATATATTTTTCCTGCTTGACACATAAAAAGCAGCTGTTAAGCTGCTTTTGAAGGTTTGATCAATGAAGAAGTGTCAAAGTGCCGTATAAGCTGCTGGATATGGTCTATACCTCGTTGAATGTCACAGGAGATATCACGGCCAATGTCATCATCAATTCTTTGACCAAAGCTGATGTCAAGAAAGAATAAGTTGTGTTAGAATAAGAATAGTTTTGAGGGATAGACTGATCATTGCGACTTTTCAGAGAGCTGATGGATGGTGAAAATCAGTAAGGATGATGGTCAGAGATGGATCCTGAACTTCCTGTTCGATATTTAGGGCAGGACGTATACCTGCGTTAAAGGAATGAAGTTACAAGTAAAGGTGGTACCGCGCAATATGCGCCCTTGTTATCACCTTTTTATTTTATCGGGAGGTATTTTATGGAAAACAAAGGAAAGTATTACATTACAACGGCGATCGCCTATGCCAGCGGCAAGCCGCATATCGGCAACACCTACGAGATCATAATGGCTGACGCAATTGCACGTTACAAGAAACTTTTGGGATACGATGTCTATTTTCAGACCGGTACTGATGAGCATGGTCAGAAGATCGAAGAGAAAGCCAAGGCTGCCGGTGTTACCCCTAAGGAATTCGTCGATACGCAAGCGGCAGAGATCAAACGTATCTTCGACCTGATGAATACCTCTTATGATCGTTTCATCAGAACGACTGATGATGATCATGAAGCGCAGGTCAAAAAGATCTTCAAGAAACTTTATGATCAGGGCGATATCTACAAGAGTGAATATGAAGGCTGGTATTGCACACCATGTGAGTCTTTCTGGACTGATTCGCAATTGGTCGATGGCAAGTGCCCGGACTGCGGCAGAGAAGTACATAAGGAAAAGGAAGAATCATATTTCTTTAAACTGAGCAAATATCAGAAACAGCTGGAAGACTATATCAATTCACATGAGGAATTCATTCAGCCTGAATCAAGAAAGAATGAAATGATCAATAATTTCCTTAAACCTGGTCTTCAGGACTTGTGTGTCTCCCGTACCTCTTTCAAATGGGGCATTCCGGTAGACTTTGATCCGAAACATGTCGTCTATGTCTGGATCGATGCCTTGAGCAACTATATTACCGGTTTAGGTTACGATGTGGATGGCGATCATGGTGAGCTGTATAAGAAATACTGGCCGGCTGATCTGCATCTTATCGGAAAGGATATCATCCGTTTCCACACCTTATACTGGCCGATCATGTTATTGGCTTTGAATGTGCCGCTTCCTAAGCAGGTCTTTGGTCATCCATGGATGCTGGTAGGAGAAGACAAGATCTCCAAGTCCCGTGGCAATGCGATCTACGCAGATGATCTGGTCAAGTTCTTTGGTGTCGATGCGATCAGATATTATGTCTTGCACGAAATGCCGTTTGCCCAGGATGGTACGATCACCTGGGATCTTGTCATTGAGAGGATCAATTCCGATCTGGCAAATGTCTATGGCAACCTAGTAAATCGAACCGTCGCTATGACCAACAAGTATTTCGGTGGTCAGCTGAGCAAGGATTTTGAAGAAGAAGAACTTGATAAGGAATTCAAGGAAACGATCCTTTCAACGGTCAAGGTCGTGGAAGACAAGATGAATGAACTGCGCGTTGGCGATTCGATCGAAGCGATTATGGAACTGTTCAGACGCTGCAACAAATATATCGATGAGACAGCGCCTTGGACTTTAGCCAAGGATGAAGCCAATAAGACAAGGCTGAATACGGTTCTGTACAACCTGCTGGAAGGCATCAGGATCGGTGCTGTCTTGATGTCACCATTCATGCCAGCAACAAGCGACAAGGTCTTTGCGCAGATCAATACGAAAGAAACTTCCTATGATTCGATACAGACTTTTGGTAACTATGAATGCAATAAAGTAACCGAAAATCCTGAGCCGTTGTTTGCCCGTCTTGATCCGGAAAAGACTCTGGCTGAGATCCATGAATATCTTGGCGCTGAAAAGGAAAAGGTCGAACATAAACCGCAGATCGAATTCGCCGATTTTGAAAAAGTCGAGATGGTCGTAGGAGAAGTCAAGGAATGCACAAAACATCCAGATGCTGACAAGATCCTGGTCTTCAAGGTCGATTTCGGTTATGAGGAGAGACAGATCCTTTCCGGTGTAGCTGAGTTCTATAAACCGGAAGAATTGGTTGGAAAGAAAGTCATTGCTGTGATGAACCTGAAACCACGCAAGATCAGAGGTCTTGAATCCAACGGCATGCTGTTATCAGCTGTTAAGGAAAAAGACGGCAAGGAAGTTCTGGAACTGTTGAGTTCTGAAATGGAAGTCGGTTCTGTAGTCTGTTAAAATAAGAAAAAAGTTATGTTAAAAACATTCGCAATACTGATATGTAAAATTGCCAAGAAACTGGCACAGAAACTGGGTCGAGGCTCAAGCTTTCCCGGCAAGGTCGCCCTTAAGATCTGTCCGGATATTTTAAGTCGAGTATCTTTACCGGCCAACATCATTGCAGTCACCGGTTCCAATGGCAAAACTTCAACTGTTGAGATGATCTACCACATTCTGGTCAACAGCGGTTTTGATGTGGTCTGCAATAAGGAAGGTTCAAATCAGATCGAGGGTGTTACGACACTTGTACTGGATAACTGTGATCTCAGGGGCAATTTCAAAAAAGATGTACTGCTGATCGAAGTTGATGAACGCTATGCAAAATATGTGTTCAGCTATATCACACCTAAGTACTATCTTCTCAACAATCTCTATCGTGATCAGATGACCAGGAACGGTCATCCGGAATATGTCTTTGAACAGATCAAATTGTCAATCCGTCCGGATTCAACGCTTATTTTGAACGCTGATGATCCTCTGATCTCTTCTCTGGCTAAACTGTATGACAATACTGTTGTCTATTATGGAGCGGAAGAAAACCAGTATGTAACCGAAAAATGTCAGAGTATCTATAATGACGGTTATTACTGTCCTTTGTGCAAACATAAGATGATCTATGACTACTATCAGTTCGCCCACGTCGGCAAGTATGAGTGCAGTCATTGTGACTTTGAAAGGGAACAGCCTGATTTTGCGATCACCAGGATAGATCTTTCACAAGGCTATATGATCATCAATGATGAATATCGGATCGATCTGGCTTTCAGATCCCTGCACAACGCCTATAACTGTCTTGCTGCTTTTACTTTAGGCCGATGCATGAACATCTCGGAAGAGATCCTGGTAGAACTGTTGAATTCTTATGTGATTAAAAACGGACGTATCAGAGAATTTGCCTATAAGGATATCGGAGGAACTTTACTGATCTCCAAACACGAGAATACGGTTTCCTATAATCAGAATCTGAATTATATTACTTCTTTAAAAGATAAGATACAGCTGGTACTGATCATCGATGATATCAGCCGCAAATATTTCACTTCCGATACTTCATGGCTGTGGGATATCAGTTTTGAACTGCTTAACAGCAAGAATATCAAAAAAGTCATCGTATCCGGTAAATACATCAATGATGTTGCAGTCAGATTCAATAACGGTGATGTCGATATGAATAAGGTCGTACTGAAGGACAGTGTCAATGAAGCTCTGGATGAACTGGATAATGATCCGCAACTCAGGACTTTTGTCATGACCTGTTTCTCCGACCAGGATAAACTGCTCAAGGAGGTAGAAGTGTTATGATTAGAATTCTTCATTTATATCCTGAGCTGATGAATCTTTACGGCGATTATGGCAATCTCTCCATCATCGTCAATCGCATCAAGAAGATGGGTCTGAAAGTTAAAGTTGAACGCAAGGAATATCAGGATCCGATCTTTTTTGCGGACTATGATTTTGTCTATATGGGTTCTGGTACTGAGAAAAATGAAATGTGTGCCCTGAAGGATCTGATCAAATACGAGCTTTATATCAAAGAGTATGTCAAGGCCGGAAAAGTGATGCTTCTGACAGGCAATGCCATGGAACTGATGGGCAATTCCATCGATGATGAAAAAGCTCTTGGTCTGATCGATTTCAAGACCACAATAACGGAAAAAAGATATACCGGTGATGTGATCTGCTACAACGAAGTTCTTGGTGAAACGGTCGGTTTCATCAATAAATCATCACTTATCGAAGGTGGTGAAAAAAATAAACTGTTTGATTACCGTTTTAAAGATAACAATCTCGTTGACAACAATTTTGAAGGTTATCGTTTAAAGAATCTTTTCGGTACGCATATCATCGGACCGGTACTGGTCAAGAATCCTTTATTTGCGGATGAGATATTGAAACTGCTGGTCAAGGATCAGTATGTCTTAGACCGTGATCCTTATGAGGAAGCCGCCTATGAGACGACTTTGCGTGAACTGAAGAAGAGATAATAATGGTCGCAAATGTATTTCAATTTGAATGGGAAGTAGGACTGATCGAATGGCTGCAGCAGCTGATCAGTCTTTTTCCTTTTCTGAAAAATGTTTTTATTGCCATGACTTTCTTAGGGGAGCCTTTCTTCCCGGTCCTGGTCGGTGGTCTTTATTATTTCGGTTTTGATAAGGATAAAGGAAGACAGATCTTTCTGATGTGTCTTTTTTCACAGATGTTCACCAATCAGCTCAAGAATATCGTCAGAAGACAAAGACCTTATATCGCAAATGAATCGATCGAGTGTTTAAGACCAGCTGTTTATAACGAAGACCCCTATGATTTACATAAGCAGGGCTATTCTTTCCCCAGCGGCCATGCGACGCTGATCTCTTCAATGGCCTGTTTCTTTCATAAAGATGCCCAAAACAGGATTGCGACGATCATCTGGATCATGTTTACGATCCTGTTATGTATTTCCCGCTTTGCGCTGGGTGTGCACTATCCGAGTGATGTTTTAGGCGGTGTATTGATTGGTGTTACAAGCTCTATACTTCTAATGTATGTCTTTGAGAAATATGGAGAATACAAGGCATTTCTTCTGACACTGTTAGTAGCTCTGCCCGGTTTCTTCTTTGTGACCACCAAAGAATTCTATTCGGTATTTGGTCTGTTTATCGGTTTTGCCTGTGGTGATACTTTTGAAAAGAAGTATGTAAATTTCTGCAGCAGTGACAATTTCTGGGAAGTGACCATCAGGATGGCAGTCGGAGGGCTGCTGTTTCTGGGCGTCAATTATCTGCTCAAATATCTGTTTGGCATAATCGGTATTACCAACGATTATATCAAGTGGTTCCTGTACATCGTCAGATATGGCACAGCCACTTTTCTGACTGTCGGCATCTATTCTCTTTGTTTCAGGTATTTAAATTTAAATAAAAAGGAAGCCTGATGCTTCTTTAACGGTTGCAGTTGATCGGATGAGGGACATACAGTTCCTCCAGATAAGCTATATCTTCTGCACTGAGTTTAATATCGAAACAGTTCAAAGTATCGTCAAGATACTTTTGTTTTGTGATGCCGATGATCGGTGAAGCGACACCTTTGACAAACTGCCAGGCCAGAGCGATATTACTCATCGAAGTGCTGTATTTTTCAGCGATGTCATAGACCCGATCGGCGATCTTCTGGTCGTACTCTTCCATCTTGTCGTATCTTGTTCCTTCTTTGGAATCAAGCTCATAGCGCTTGGAATCAGTCACAAAGTTCCGGCGAGCCAGTCTGCCGGCGGCATATGGGGCAAAGGAAGTTCTTGAGACACCGAACTGTTCAGCGACCGGGATCAGATCCCTTTCATCTTCTCTGTAGATGAGATTGTAATGGTTCTGTAATGTGGTGAAAGGCTGGAAGCCGAGCTCTTTGGCGCTATAGCAGTAATTGGCGAACTGATAGCCGAACATGGCACTGGCTCCGTAATAACGGATGTGTCCCATTTTTACTTCTTTATTGAGCGCCGTAAGTGTTTCTTCGATCGGTGTGTCATAATCAAAACGATGTAAGATCAGGATGTCGATGTAGTCCGTATCAAGATTCTTTAATGATTTGAGTACTTCACGATGGATCGCTTCAGCTGAGAGTTTTCCTTCATTGAAGTAACACTTGGTCGTGATCACGATCTGATCACGCGGAAAGCTTTTGATAGCTTTGCCTAAGAATCTTTCCGATGAGCCATTGGAGTAGTTGTTTGAAGTATCAAAGAAGTTGATGCCCTGAGCATAAGCTGCCTGAATGATCTCTTCGCTCTGTTTGTAGTCAAGCGTCCACTGATACTGTCCTTCATCAGCTTCGCCAAAGGACATGCAGCCTAAACAGAGTCTAGAAACCTTCAGATCTGAGTTTCCCAATTTTATGTATTCCATGACTTAATTATAGGATAATTTGTTAGAATATTGATGTGGAGCTATATTACGAATTTGATAATTATATAAAGCGTCTGAAGACCCCGTTAACGGATAAAAACGGACGTCTTTTGTATTACGGGATCTATGATTTTTCCTATAAATTCCGGACCAGGATCTTTGACGAGGATGATAATGAGATATCTTATGTGGAGAAGGATATTACGGCTGAAGAACCGCTCGTGAATGCCTATGCGCATGATGGAACGCCGTTGTTTAAACTTTATAAAGAAGACGATGAATATCTGGTGATGCCTCAAGGCTGGCGTTTTAAAACCGATAACAGCTGTTTCATGATCGAACATGTGATGATGGCGGATAAGAAAAGAGTGGTGTGCGATGATATGAATATCGCGCTGCCTCTGTTATTTGCGCTGGTTGAGATCCAAAGGTGAAATAATGAAAAAAGAAGAACTGCATTTTATATCATACGACGGCAAGACTTCGATCAGAGCCGTCAAGTATATTCCGGAAGGAAAGCTGAAAGGTATCTTACAGATCGCTCATGGCATGGTCGAGTTTATTGACCGCTATGAGAATTTTGCACAGTATCTCTGCGAGAGGGGCTATCTGGTCTGCGGCAATGATCATCTGGGACATGGCGAGTCTGTGCTTTCCCAGAAGGAATGGGGCTATTTCGGCGAGGATGGCAACAATTATCTGTTGGGTGATATGTATCAGCTCAATTCATTGATCAAGAAAGAATACCCCGGTAAGCCTTATTATCTTTTAGGCCATTCCATGGGCTCTTTCTATGCCAGACAGTATATCTGTGAACATGGTGATGAACTCGATGGCGCGATCATCATGGGCACCGGCTTTGAACCGAAAATCAAAGTTCAGGCCGGGATGCTGGTGTGCCGGCTGATCGCCTTATTCAAGGGCTGGCATCATCGTTCCAATATGGTCAATAACATGGCCTTTGGTGCTTACAACAAAAAGTTTGAACCGGCCAGGACGAAGGTCGACTGGCTGAGCAAGAATGAAGAGATCGTCGACTGGTATCTCAATGAACCGCGTTGCAATTTCGTCTTTACGCTTAACGGCTACTACAACATGTTCAAGGGGATCGTGCACTTACATGATCAAAACCTCTTAAAGCAGATGCCTAAGGAACTGCCGGTCCTGTTTGTTTCGGGCAAGGATGATCCGGTCGGCTCTTTCGGCAAGGAAGTCGAAGCGGCAGCCGAATCATTAAAGGCAGTCGGGGCCAAAGAGATCAGTCTGAAATTATATGAAAATGACCGTCATGAGATCCTCAATGAAACGGATCGTGAGAGAGTCTATGAAGATCTGTATAACTGGCTGGAGACCAGAAAGATCTGAAGGAGATGAATGAATAAATGAACTATATGTTGATATATCTGATATTGGCTTTGTGCATACTATTGACCGGTGTAGGTCTGTCCTTCAGAGCCAAGGATGACATGAAGGCTTTTTCAGCCTGTCTGACTTTAAGTGTTTCTCTGGCAATCTCGATGCTGGTATTCCCTAGCTATATCGAAAGCGGAAATGACCTGCTGATCGCTTTACTCGGTTCCTTGAACTATGGCGTCAGGGCAATCGGAATGAATGTCTCCGGCGGCATGCTTGATGATCTGGCTCTGGAAGGAACAGTAGGTTATTTCTACCGTATCTTCCTGTATGTGCTCTACATTTTAGGACCGACCTTCGCTTCGATCTTTGTCGTCAGTTTGTTCCGCAACATCAATGATAATCTCAGGATGATGGGTAACACCAATATCCATGTCTTTTCCCGGATCAATGACCGCTCTCTGGCTATTGCCGAATCACTTTCAGAAGACAAGAACAAGACCCTGATCTTCTGCAACGGCTCTTCGGCCGATGATCAGTTAAAGACAAAGGCCAGAGCGATACATGCGATCGTTCGTGAAGGAAATGAACGTCTGCATATTTTCAAAAACCGTAAATATGAATTCTATGAACTGTCTGATGATCATGAACAGTGTTTGATTGATACTTCGGCACTGTGTGATCATCTGACCAATGGCAAGCAGAAACATTATTCCAAGGAAAATGTCATCATCCGTTTCTTTGTGTCACGTGATTCACTGGAACTGATTCGAAATCTGGATCGCCAGTATGGAGATAAAGTCTATCTGCGTTATGTTGATGAAGAAAACGCAATGGCTGTCGATCTTTTCAGGACTTATAAGGAAAAGCTGACCGATGTCATGGACAACAATATCTTCATCTTTGGCGGCAATGAACTTGCCATGGATATTCTTCGTAACGCTTTATGCATGATGATCTGGCCGGGTTCGACTTATCAGATCCATGTTTTTGACAGAGATGTCAGGAGCTTTGCTGAGAAACTCAAGAGTGAGGCTCCGGAAATACTTAATGAACCTTTTGAGTCTTATTTTGACGGGCCGATCAGTGAAAACGCCAACTATAATATCAATTTCCATTCCTTTGACAACAATGATGCATATTTCGCTGAGGAGGTCATGGATCTGTTGCCTCCGAATATCATCTTTGTCTGTAAGGATGATGATGAGGATAACTATAATACCTCCTTACAGTTGAAGAGACTGTATGGTTCTTTAAGCAAGGATCTGATCATCCCGTTTATCCTGTGTGATCTGAAAGACAAGAATCTGAATAAGATGATCGAAGATGAGAACATCGTTTTCTTCGGTGACCGTTCTACGCGCTATGACTACAAGCGGATCATCGCTCCGGAGATCGAAAATGAAGCCAAGCGCATCCATCTGGCTTATTATTCAGATGCCGAACACGATTGTCTCTCGCTTCCAAAAGAGGAACAGGATAAACTTTGTGCCGATACGCATTTCTATTCTTATGTAAATCAGAACTCTTCCTATGGTGCGGCTTTGTCAGCTGAATACAAGCTCGAATATGTCCTGAAGAGCAGACCGGAAGATATTAGTGAAAAAGATTATGCATACAAGTTTTTGTCAGATGAAAGAAATGTCGATTCCTTGTCCGTGAGTGAACATCAGCGCTGGAATACCTATCAGCGTTTACAGGGCTGGCGCAAAGCTGACCTCGAACAGGCGGCTACGATCTGCAGACAGACTGATGGTAGAAAGGTCAAGGAGGATGATCTCTTGCTTCATCCGGCCATTGTTGAATATGATGAACTTCTTTTAGTTGAAAGAGCGATCGATAAGATCTATGCGGATAATAATTCACCGAAGAAATGTGATTATATCGAAGCTGACAAGAAGATCGTCAGAAATATCTGGAGAATAGTACACGGCGACAATAATGAATGAACTTCATTATGATGCCTTTATTTCCTACAGGCATACACCAAGAGACACAGATGTAGCAATAGAGATCCAGCATTCCCTGGAACATTTTCGTATTCCTAAGGCCATTCAGGAAAAGACCGGAGTCAATAAGATCACCCGCATCTTCCGCGATCAGGAAGAACTGCAGCTCAATCCGGATCTGGCCACCAAGATCGAAAGTGCTCTGGATAATTCCGATTATCTGATCATCATCTGTTCACCTGATTATCTCAAGTCAAAATGGTGTCTGCTGGAGATCGATACTTTTCTTAAGAAACATGACCGCGATCATATCTTCTGCGTCTTATCGGAAGGCGAACCACCGGTCGTCTTCCCTGAGCAGCTGCTTCATTACACCAAGACCATAATCGATGAAAACGGCAACGAGAAAGAAATAACCGTTAACAGTGAACCTTTAGCCTGCGATTACCGCATGGATTTCAAGGATGCCCGCAAGATAGAGCTGCCGCGACTTGTTTCGGCGATGATCGGCTGTAACTATGATGAACTGGTCTTAAGGCAGGAGAAGTACCGCCGTAAACGTCTGTTTACGATCCTGGCTTCATTATTTATGCTGGTCGTTATTGCGATCAGCTATCTGCTCTGGAGCAATGCCCAGATCTCCAAGAACTACCGTCAGGCACTGGTCAATGAATCGAAAACTTTAGCCAAGGAATCACTTGATTATTATTCCAAACAGGACAGGCTTTCAGCAGTTGAAACGGCTTTAAAGGCTTTACCGTCGGAAAATGATGATCGTCCTGTAGTCGATGATGCTTTATATGCTTTAGCGAAAACGACCTATGCCTATACTGCACCATTTCAGACACAGGAATTATGGCGTATCGATAACATCAATGAGATAAGTGAATTTTTCATAACTGCGGATAATTTATATCTCGTTTTCTCCGATAAAGGCAGACAGCTTCATTCATATGATGTCAACAGGAAGAATGAACTTGTTTCTTTATCTTTGCCTTATAAGCCTAATAATATCCATGAAGGAAAAAAAGAAGAGGTGATCGTCTGCAGCAATGAAGAGGTCGCTTCCTACGGCTATCTCGATGGCGAAAAGAAGTGGGCTTTCCCATTAGAGAAGAAAACACTTGGCAAGACAAAGCTTTCTTATTCAAAGAAACAGATCGGTGTCATCGATTCCTTTATTTTTACAGTTTTGGATACAGATGGCCATGAACAGTTTTCGTTCAGGCTACCGGATGGTTATGAAGGGTATTTCGCTGATTTTACCTGGTCTTACAATGATGAACTCGTGGCTTTTCTGATCAAAGGTTCATCTTTCAACTATAAAATATTATTGCTTGATCTGAACACTTCGAAGTATTTAGAACTTCCGGAATTATTCAGCAGTGTCTTGTATTTTGCTTTTGATGAAAAAGGCACGTTATATGCTGTTGATGATCCCGGTGGCATGTCTTCTTATGATATAAACGAATTCTCCAGTGTAATAAACAAGAAATACCGTCTGTGTGCCTATGAGAGTGGGGACAGAAAATTTGAAACACTTATCGACAACAGTTTTCCGATCGATGATGTTGAAGTCGTCTCTCACGATGAAGACAGCTTCTGCCTGATCTTAGGCAACGGCATCTATCAGATCGATAATTCAGGGAATATCCTGAACAGTTATCTGATGAACCGCTCGATCGCCAAGCTGCTCAATCACGACAGCGAAGCGATGATCTTTGTCTGTTCTGATGGCTATCAGGGAACATTCTGGTTTGATGAAGGCAGTGCCGCTTTAAACAAGAGCTTCCCGGAGAATTTTACGGATATTCAGAAGATCCTGAGCAGGCTCAATACACTGTTCTCACATTTTGCGGTCCTGAATGAAGGAAACCTCTATCTGTATGAATACAGCTATGATGATTCTCTGGAATATTATTCGATGGTCAATCATCAGAATCCTCCGGAGGAACATCTGCTTGCGGGAGATATGATGATCTATGTCGCTTATGATACGATCGGCGTTGCTGATCTGAAAAATAAGGTCGTGATCGGCCAGTATCCGATCGATGAAAATACCTATTATCATCTGCTGGATACCTTTGATGATAAAGCTTATCTGCTTAAGATCATCGCTCCTGATGGCAAGATGAGCGTTGTCTGTTTCGATCTGTTATCACAAAGCATGGAAAGTGAGACCGATCTTGGTGTATATGATTTTGACATCGGTTACGGTTTCTATTCCTTCCCGTTGGATCGCAGTATGAAGATCTATACTGATACCGAATACGTTTATCCGGCTGCTTTGATCTGTAAGAATCACATCGTCTATTATCACGATATCGAAGAGCCAAATATCATCAGGATCCTGGATCTGAAAAGCGGTCAGATCAGAAATCTGGAATTATCACTGGAAGACCGTTTTCTGATCAACTATAACGAAAAATACTACTATCCGACGAGACTCCTGGTAGATGAAAACGGACGTTATCTGCTTTCATCGACTTTGGGAAAAGGTTTCAGCCGCAGCGTTGTGCTGATCGATATGGATACTAATGAGGCACTTACTGTTTTTGAAGGCGGTGATGAGGAATTTCTGGCCTGCCTGGATGAAGAAAGGATCGTCTATTCTGCTCCTGATTCTTTGAACATCTATGATCTTAAAGGCGAACTGCTTTATTCCATTCCTTATACCGGTGATAGGGCCATGACTTTCACCTATCATGACGGAAGGGCCTATGTTGTATATCCTGATGGTATGTTGAGGATCTATGAAGGTGATAAAGAGATAAGAAGCGTTGAACTGAATCAGAAGGGAATATTCTATTCCAACGAAAGAATGATCAAATTTGATTTCTTTGATAATGAACTGTTCCTGTATAATGCGGAATCGCTGAATCTCATCAATCTTGATTCTGACAGCTCCAAACCACTTCTTGAGATCAGCGGCAATATCATGGATTATTACAAGGATGCGGATGAATTCCTGGTCTATGCCTATGAAATGAAGAAACTTGATCTCACATATTCACTGGCGAGCTATAAGCGCTATACCAATGAACAGCTGATCAAGCGGGCCAATGAACAGCTGATCGAATATAAATAGAATACAAAAGGGCGTGATTATCACGCCCTTAATCGTCCTCTTCTACATGTTCAATGCCTTGCGAGATTATGTTGTAGACATGATCGTCATCCAGAGAATAGTAGATCGTTTTTCCTTCACGGCGATTTCTTACGAGTTTTGAATTCTTCAGAAAACGCAGCTGATGAGAGATCGCAGACTGATTCATGTTGAGAAGTTCCGCGATTTCTGAAACGCTCTTTTCTTCTTCGATCAGCAGATAGAGAATTCTGATCCTGGTCGAATCAGAGAAATTCTTGAACAGTTCTGCAACATCATATAAGGTATTTTCACTCTTGATCTTCATCAGATATTTTTAACCCCCAGAGCTCTGATCGCATTGATGACCGCAATAATCATGACGCCGACATCAGAGAAGATCGCCATATTCATCTGTGCCAGACCTAAGGCACTCAAGATAAGCGTAACGACTTTGACAACGATCGCAAAGATGATGTTTTCTCTGACGATGCGCATACACTTGTTGGCGATCTTGATGGCCTTGGATACCTTAAGCGGATCATCATCCATCAAAACGATATCAGCTGCTTCGATCGCCGCATCGGAACCAAGACTTCCCATCGCAATACCGACATCAGCCATGGCAATGACCGGTGCATCATTGATGCCGTCACCGATAAAGGCCAATGTTTCCTTTTCGTCTTTCTGTTTCAGCAGTTCTTCAACTTTTGTAACCTTGTCCTGTGGTAACAGTTCGCTGTGGACTTCATCGATGCCGATTTCCTCAGCGACCTTATCAGCGATCTTGTCATCATCACCTGTCAGCATGATCGTCTTTCTGACCCCGGCTTTCTTTAATTCAGCGATCGCCTGTTTTGAAGTAGGTTTGATCTTATCGCCGATGTGGATATGACCTTTGTATTCACCATCAACGGCCAAATGGACGATCGTGCCTTCATCAGGACATTCGATTATCGTAATGCCGTTATCATTCATCAGCTTTTCATTGCCGATGAAGATATGTCTGTCATCGATATAGGCCTCAATGCCTTTACCGGCGTGTTCCTTTATCGATCTGATCCTTTCCTTATCGACAGGCTTGCCATATTCGCGCAAGATGGACTGCGCGATCGGGTGAGTGGATAAGGCTTCACCATGCGCCGCATATTCCAGCAGTTCCTCTTTACTGAATCCACTGTTATGGACGCTGTTGACCTCAAAGATACCTAAAGTAATCGTGCCGGTCTTGTCAAAGGCGACATATCTGGTGTTGGCGAGAGTTTCCATGTAGTTTGAACCTTTGATCAGTACACCAGCCTTGGAAGCACCGCCGATCCCCGCAAAGAATGTAAGCGGGATCGAGATGACCAGTGCACAAGGACAGGAGATGACTAAGAAGGTCAAGGCTCTGAAGATCCAGGTCGAGAAGTCGAGCTCGCCATGTAATACAAAGTGAATAAATAGCGGTGGAATGATCGCCAGTGCTATAGCACAGTATACGACGATCGGCGTATAGTATCGCGCAAACTTCGAGATGAAGTCTTCCGATTTTGATTTATTGCTGGTAGCATTCTCGATCAGATCAAGAACTTTTGAAACTGTGGATTCACCAAACAGTTTCGTGGTCTTTACTTTGATCGGCGAAGTCATATTGATACAGCCGCTTATGACATCATCACCCACACTGACATCTTTCGGTTTTGATTCACCAGTCAGAGCGCTGGTATTGAGTGAAGTATCACCTTCCACAACAACCCCATCAAGCGGGATCTTTTCACCGACTTTGACGACGATGATATCGCCGATCTCAACTTCATCCGGATCGATTCTGACGAGTTCTCCGTCTTTTTCGATATTGGCATAGTCCGGTCTGATATCCATCAGAGCCGCAATGTTTTTTCTTGAACGGGAGACTGCATAGGATTGGAACCATTCACCGATCTGATAGAAAAGCATAACTTCCACGCCTTCGGAATATTCGCCTAAGGCGATCGCACCAACCGTGGCAATGGCCATCAGCAGGTTTTCATCAAAGTGTTCACGGTTCTTTATACTTAAGAAAGCTTTGCGCAGGATATCATAGCCGATGATCAGATAAGGTATAAGATAAGCACAAAGCTCGAGATATCGGTTTTCAAATTTAACAAAGTGTAAAGCGATCAGCATGATCGCCGCAATTATGATCCTAAACAGGTTCTTTTTCTGTTTCTTACTCATAAGTAGATTTCACAGTCATCTTCAACTTTCTTGCAGTTTTTGAGGACTTCCTTCATGACTTCTTTCGCATTGACACCTTCTTCAAATTCAACAGTCATTTTTAAAGTCATGAAATTGACAACCGCGTTTTTTACCCCTTTGGTATTTTTAGTTGCTTCTTCCATTTTGTTGGCGCAGTTGGCGCAATCTACTTCGATTCCATAAGTCTTTTTCATAACATATCCTCCTGTAATTTAATGAACATATGAACATCTATTCATATGTATTATATAGCCATGTTTTTATTAATGCAATAGTGTAAAATGATTTTTGTATGGATATTACTGATTATTTGTACTGGCGAGGCGACCTCAGCTTCAAAAACGATCCCTTTAATGAACTGGACAATATTCTGTTTGCCCAGATCTGTTATATGGAATTTGAGAAATATTTCAAAGATGAAAAATCTCTGACAATTATGGAGCTGGCCGACAGATATTTTGAAGGCAAGGATATCGATCAGTATACCAATGATAAGAATGTCGTAAAGAATAAAGATTCTCTGTTTTTCATGATGGCCTTAAGTAAACGTTTTGCCTTCTGTAAAGTCCATCACTGTGTCAGCAAGATCCACAACGATGAAAACCTGGTCGAAAAGTTTGCGGCCATGATGATAGACCTGGATGATGGATCGACCGTGGTCGCTTTCAGGGGAACAGATGATTCTCTGATTGCCTGGAAAGAAGACCTGATGCTTTCGTATCGTGATATCGCTTCTCAATACGATGCGGTCGATTACGTAAACCGCAATTGCCGCTTCTGGCGCAAATACAGATTTGTCGGGCATTCAAAGGGCGGGTATCTCGCGATCTATGCAGCCACCCATTGTAACTACTTCATTCAGAGGATGATCATCGATGTCTATTCCGATGATGGACCGGGTCTTAAAAAAGACAGCTATGATGAAAAGAAATACGAACGGATCAAGAACCGTTATAAGCTGATTGTCCCGGTCAAGGACGGTGTCGGCACGATCTATGAGATGGCCAGACACAAAAAGATCGCCCAGATATCAGTCTTCAACATCTTTGCCGCTCATAACATGTTGAACTGGCAGATCGAGGGAAATCATGTGCTGGAAGCAGACAAGAATGCCTATGAGACCGATCTGAGCCGCAAGGCTATAATACAATTTCTCAAGGATACAAGTATTGAACAGCGGGCTATCTTCGTGGAAGAATTCTTCAGAGCTCTGACAGAAATGAATATCAGTAATTTTTCGGAACTGCCAAAGGCGGGTCCGGTCGCCTTAAGCAAGATCATGTCCCGTATGACAAAAATGGATGAAGAAGCAAAGAGCACGGTGGGGAAAATGATAAGAGCCTTTACCGGCAACATCAGTAACGATCTGCAGAAGACGATCAGTATGAGTACCGATCAGCTCAAGAACCGTTTCTTCAGAAGGAAGGAAGAAGAAAAGATCAAGGGTGAAATCGTTGAAGACGATGACGGCAATTGATCGCTTTTATTAATTTATAGTAGTAAAATATAAACATTGATTATAAAGGGGGAAAAATAGTGGGTGACAGATTTGATGCCAAATATATGAAAGAAGCGGATGGAATGCATTTTATTATGCCTTTCCTGTTTCCGGATCGCTGTGACAATCAGACCTATTTTACATTTCAGATCGATCTGACTAATCTTGAGAAATATCTGAAAAAGAAAAACAAAAAAGGTATCGATTACAAATACAACATGTTTCAGTGTATCGTAACGGCTGTATTGAAGACCGTTACCTTACGCAGCAAACTTTCGGTATTTATTCATGACCGAAAGTTATATAAGCGAAATGAAGTATCAGCGGCTTTTACCGTCAAACAGGAATTTGCGGATGATGGCGGTGAAGTGTTGTGCTTTATCCACTCTAAACCGGAATGGAATATCGATGATGTTCATAACGAACTGAAAAGACAGCTGCTGAAGCTTAAGAGTAAGGGTTATAAAGACGAATCATCAGGCGTCATGGATAAACTCAATGCGATCCCGAAATTCATCTCAAGACCATTAGTAAGATTTATCTGCTGGCTGGAAAAGAAGAGCCTTATCCCGAAAGCGATGATCGAGACCGATCCATATCACGCATCGGTAGTTTTGGCTAATCTTGGTTCCATCGGTTTGCCAGAGGGCTATCACCATCTGACCAACTGGGGTACCACTTCGATGTTTGTGGTAATCGGTGAATATGGCAAGATGCCTTTTTATGAGAAGGAAAAGGTCGTCTTCAAAGATGGCGTCAAACTTGGCTTTACCGTTGATGAAAGGATCGCCGACGGTTACTATTTCTCCAAGTCCATAAAAATGTTACAGCTGTTTTTGGAGGAACCTAGTAAATACCTTGAGCAGCCACTCAATGAAAAGCTCTCTGATGAAGTATGGGAAAAGATCAGTAAACGTTAATTCAAAAGGAAGTTCAGTGAACTTCTTTTTCTGTGATTATCATATCAAGCTTTACATCGTTTTCATCGGTAATGACTTCATCAAGTTCTTGAATTGAGAAGGCCACACCGATCTTAAGGGCTTTACAGTCTTTGAGAAAACGATCATAGTATCCTTTGCCGTGTCCTAAGCGGTTTCGTCTTTCATCAAAACCTAACAGGGGAACGATAATGACATCGATATCTTTTTTATCAACTTTGATTCCATATGCAGGATCAGGTTCTTTTATATTCAATCTGTTAAATATATACCTGTTGTCTACAGGTTTTATTGCTTCCATTAAACCATCCGGATAAGTAACAGGCAGGCAGACATCAAACAGCTCATTGATCCTGTTCACATCGACTTCTTCATTGTATGGGCAATATGACATTATCGTTTTGTCTTCAAGATAAGGAAGCAGTTTTTCACAGATGATCTTGGAGTATTCTTTTTTCTCAGTATCACTCAGTTTCGCTCTGGCTATTCGACAGAGAAGACGTTGTTCCTTTTTATTCATCATTTTTACGGTGTGTAACATAACACAAAACAAATCCTATGATGCAGCCGATGATCATGGAAATGGCGGCATTGATGATCGAAGAATCCGGGCCGATGGTCGTGATGATGCCGAAAGTACCGAACGAGGCCATGGCATAGGATTTGACCCCGGTGATGCCGGAGTATAAACCGCCGAAGAATCCGCCGATACATAAAGCCATGAGGGCTTTGACGTCTTTCATGACGATGCCGAATAAGGCCGGTTCACTCGTTCCGCCTAAAGCGGCGGTGATAGCAGAAGCCAGCATTTCGGCTTTCTTATCACGGATATATAAGGCCAAGGTCACAAAACCCAGGATGTTGTTGTAAAGAACATTGGAGAAAAATAGGATCGGATCAACACCTGTCGAAGCCAGCAGCAGCATCGCTGAGAGATTAGCTCCACCCAGACCCGCGATCGTGATAAAAGGAATGATCGCACACATGATGGCGTTACCTATCGGTCCGAGATTTTTTAACCACATGATCAGATCTACCAGGCGGTTTCCTAAAAAGACGCCGATCGGACCGATCAGACAGAAAGAGATCGGTACCATTGCTACGATGCTCACTAGAGGAACAACAATAGGCTGTATAGATTCGGGCAGATATTTCTGTAGGCCGTTATGGATGTAGGAAAGGATCCAGACAGCAATGATCGAAGATATGACCTGATTGCCGTAATGGGTCGAAGCAATAGGCAAACCGAATATCGTTAATTCTCTTCCGGCATCGACAAGCTCAACAAACACCGGTGATATAAGCATCGCTCCGGTAAGAGCAGCGATATAACGGTTTGTCTTGAAGGTATCAGCTGATGAGACTGCCACGTAGACCGGCATGAAATAATAACCGGCATCAGCAACAAAAGAAAGGACGGTAAAAGTATCGGAGCTTTCTGACAGGATGTTGAGGGCAGATGGTCCTAAAATGATCAGGATGACCTTCAGCATACCGACACCGATCAGGATTGGCATGGTCGGAATGATGCAGTCAACTAAGGCAGATAAAACTTTTGATATAGTACTACTTATATGGTGAAACAGTTTTTTCATTTGTTTAAGTTTAACAGATTATTGATCATCGTTGTGAGTATATGCATCCGCAGTAGTTCTGGTGATAAAGATTCAGTTTTGAATTCATCTGATCATTCATTGTGATGCCATCACCTTTCTTGAAATCCGAGTGGAGATATTTCACAGTCGGGTATTGCTTTTCCAGCTGTTCCCCGATCTCATTGAGCCAGTCCGCATTCTTGCGGTTTGAGATCGACATGACGGTCGTGCAGTACTCATAATGATTCTTCTCAGCGTATTTAAATGTTTCTTCCATTCTGATGCGGTAGCACAGGTAACATCTTTTCCCGCCCTCGGGTTCATCTTTGAGATGTCTGACTTTTTTCTGATATGACTCATTATCGTAATCAGCGATGATGAGTTTTATTTCCGGATCATTGAGATATTTCAGATAGGTCTGTAAGGCCTCAAGACGTTTAAGGAATTCTTCATAGGGATAGATATTGGAATTGGTGAAATAGATCGTTATTCTGAAATACTCGGAAAGGTACTTCAAAGGATAGACCGAACACACACCGCAACAGATGTGGATGAGCAAGTCCGGTCTTCCTTTAAGATTATTTATTTCCTGTTTGTGTTTCTGATAATTATTCATTCGTTATAAACATGGAATCGCCGAAAGAGAAGAAACGGTATCTGTTTTCGATCGCAACTTTATAGGCATTTAGGATCATTTCTCTTGAACATTCCGCTGCAATCATCATGATCAGAGTCGATTTAGGCAGATGGAAATTGGTGATCTGACAATCGATACTTTTGAATTGATACGGTGGATAGATAAAGATACTGGTATTTCCTGAACACTCTTTGAATTCGCCATACTTACAGATAATAGTTTCCAAAGTTCTGGTTGAAGTAGTTCCGATCGCGATGATACGGCGCTTTTCTTTTTTAGCGAGATTTAGCCTTTGGGCAGTATAGGCGTCCATGGAATAGGCTTCCGAATGCATCGTGTGGTCTTCGACGTTTTCTTCCTTGACCGGTTTGAAAGTTCCCAAACCGACATGCAGAGTCACATCAAGGACTTCGATGCCTTTTTCTTTTATCTTTTCGATCAGTTCGTCGGTAAAGTGTAAGCCGGCGGTTGGGCAGGCTGCGGAACCGTCGATCCTCGCATAGACGTTATTATAGCGGTCTTTATTCTGAAGTTTCTCGTGAATGTATGGTGGGGTTGGCATCAGACCGACACGGTCAAGGACTTCCAAGAAGATCCCTTCATAATGCATCCTGAAGATCCTGATCCCTTCATCTTTTCTTTCCAGACATTCACCATAGAAGTCATCCGCAAAATCAATGATCGTTCCGGTTTTGATGGCCTTGGCGTTACCGCACAGGCATTCGCAGATATCATCATTGATCTTAAGGATCAGTACTTCAACTTTGGCTCCTGAGCCTCTTTTGACGCCATAAAGACGGGCCGGGATTACTTTGGAGTTGTTTCTCACCAGGACATCACCTGGTTTGAGATATTCGATGATGTCATAAAAATGGCGATGTTGTATCTCGCCGGTGTTTTTATGCAGGACCATGAGCCTTGATTCGTCTCTTTTATCCGTAGGATGTTGAGCGATCAGTTCCTCAGGCAGCTCAAAATCAAAATCACTCAGTTTCATCAGAAGCCTCTTTCATCAAAGCCGTATTTATGTAAAATATATTCCTTGTATTCCATGAATCTGTCATTGGCGATCGCTTCTCTGATACCTTCCATCAGTCTGATCAGAAAGCGCAGATTATGGATCGACATAAGCCTGTTGCCTAGACCTTCATCGTTGCGGAAGAGATGATTGATGTAAGCTTTGGTGTAATTTCTGCAACACTCGCAATCACATTCCGGATCCAAAGGTGTGAAGTCGTCCTTGTAGATATTCTTCTTGATGTTGATACGACCTTCACTGGTCATCAGAGTACCGTGCCTGGCGATCCTGGTCGGAAGGACGCAGTCAAACATGTCGACGCCTCTTTCCACGGCTTCTAAGATGTCATTAACAGCACCGATGCCCATTTCATAACGCGGTTTGTCTTCCGGCAGATAAGGCAAGGTGTAGTCCAGCATCTGATAATGAGTAGTCTTGTCTTCACCAACTGAGGTACCGCCGATCGAATAACCATCAAAAACCATTTCACACAGTTTTTCGGCACAGTACTTTCTCAGTTCCGGATATTCGGATCCCTGAACGACACCAAACAGTGCCTGGTTCTTGCGGGTATGGGCATCTTTTCCTCTTTTGGCCCAGCGCAAAGTACGGTCTACGGAATCCTTGGCATATTCATAAGTACTCGGGTAGGGGATACACTCATCAAAGGAGATCGCGATATCGGAACCGATCGCTTCCTGAACTTCGATGGAGATTTCCGGCGACATGAATAGTTTTGAGCCATCCAGATGGGATTTGAAGTAGACACCTTCTTCTTTGATCTTGCGGGAATCGGCTAAAGAGAAGACCTGGTAACCGCCGGAATCAGTCAGTATTGGTCCGTCATAGTTCATAAAAGAATGGATGCCGCCGGCTTTCTTGAGTGTCTCTATCCCCGGCCTGAGCCATAGGTGATAGGTGTTGCCTAAAATGATCGAAGCCTTTATATCACGTATGTCCTGTGAGGAAAGGAATTTGACGGTCGCTTGAGTCCCTACCGGCATGAATACCGGGGTATCGACTTCCTTCCCGAAGACATTGAGTTTGCCTAAGCGGGCTTTGGAATTTTTATCCTGGTGTATAAGTTTATACTTGAATTCATCATTATTCATACGTCTACTATAATAACATATACGTTATACTAGAATTATGAAATCCAAGGAGCTGAAAACCTACAATCTGCCTATGGATAATACACTGATCGCCCAGATCGATGCCAAGCCGACTTTTCTGTTTGTGATACTGATCTGTCTGGGGATCTTTTCACTTACTTTCAAGATGGATCCCATCTATGGTGTGATCATGATCTCTTTTTCTCTGATCGCTCTGATCTATATGCCTAAGGTCGTACTGATGGAGTTCTATACCGATTATCTGGTCATGTACAACAAAGCGGATAAAGATAACTGTGTCTTGGTCTATTACGATGAGATAGCTTCCTGGCACTATGCCTGGGGGGCCAACAGAGACTACCTTTGTATTGAACTTTCTGATGGAAACGAAGAGATCATCGAAGCTTTTTCGAAATCGCTGTTTGAAGGAAACATGAACCGTTTCCTTAAAGATAAACATAAGAAAAACGCCTGATGAGAATAGTCGCCCTCGATTTTGAGACCGCAAATGCTTCTTTGGCTTCGGCTTGTGCCTTAGGGATCACGATCTATGATGATGGAGAGATCGTTGATAACTTTGAATGGTATTTCAAACCGCACAGCCGTTACAACTTCTTTACCAACACCCCGATCCACGGGATTGAGAAGAAGGATGTGGAAGACGAAGAAGAATTTGTTTTTTATTTTCCTGAGTTACAGGGGATACTGGAAGATTCGGTGATCATAGCCCACAATGCCCCGTTTGATATCAGTGTGCTCAATGCCTTATGTGATCTGTACGGTCTCGATCATTTTAAAAACCTTTATCTTGATACGGTGAAGATCGCTCGCAGAGTCTATCCGGAACTGTATAATCATCGTCTCAATACAGTCAGCGAATACCTTGGCATAGAACTCAATCACCACAATGGCAAGTCTGATTCTTTTGCCTGTCTGATGATCCTGATCAAGGCGATGGCAGCTTATGATACCTATGAACTGGAAGATTTTCTGCAAGTTACAGGTTTAAAAATGAAAAGAAATTTGTAAAATCTTTCATCACTTTAGAAAATATTTACAATATCGATACAATATCTTATAATGTTGATAACGTTTTATTGAGGTCGTGAGTAATGAAAGAATTTGAAAATAATGCCTACTTCTGGCAGAAAGTTGACACATTATATTCCTCCGGTGATTTCAAGCTGCTGAATCGAAAGGGAAGCAGTCATAAAAACTATCCGTCTTTGACTTATCCCTGTGATTACGGTTTTGTGGAAACCTTATCCGGAGAGAGTGATACACCAATGGAAGTGTTCAAATCAGGTTCGGGCAACAGAGTCGATGCGCTGGTCTTGTGTGCCGATATCATAAACAAGCGCTTCGAGGTCAAGGCTCTGGTCGGACTTAATGAAAGCGAATATGAAGAAGTTTTACATTTTCTCAACTGTACCGATTATCAGAAATCGGTCTTACTGAAAAGAGGTAAAACGATTCCCGCCTGGGGTGAAACGGAGTAGCTTAGGCTACTTTTTTACTTAAAGGTTGTAAAATATAGGTGTGGAAAAGAAAAAAGAATTCATAATCAACACGGCATATGTCGCTGTGATCTGTGCGCTGGTATATATAGGAGTCAATTATCTTTTGGGTTTATTGCTGCCTTTTATACTGGCTTTTCTTTTTGCCTATCTGAGTGTCAAACTCACGAAGAAGATCTTCAAAGATGATAAGAAACTTCATCGCGGTATCGTTCTGGCTTCGATCTTTATCCTGATCGTATTATTGTTTGCGTTACTGGTGTCTTTAGGCATCAATAAAGTTGGTGATTTTATCAAGGCTTTGCCGGCTTTTTACCGCAATACAATCGATCCTTACATCAATACCCTTGAACAGTCGATCATCAAAGCCGGTGAATCCTTGCCGGAGAGTCTCTCGGCTGCTTTTTCACAGGTCGCTGACGGCTTGTTTGACGGGGTCAAGAGTCTGATTTCATCTTTGACCGGTGGTCTGGTCAATCTGACTACGAATATTATTTCAAGGGCTCCGGAAGCTCTGGTCTCAATCATCGTCACCATCGTCGCTTCCTTCTATATCGTCTTTGACTACGAAGGCATTGCCCGCTGGATAAGAACTGTGATCCCGAAGAAATACCTTGATATCTTATATGAGATCTCTGATTTCTGTGAGAACAGACTGTTCAAGATCCTGGGTTCATATGCGACTATCATGGCTCTGACTTTTGCGGAACTGTTTCTGGGTTTCAGCATCATCGGTATCTCCAACAGCGGCATGTGGGCTTTCTTCATCGCTTTTCTTGATATCTTACCGATCCTGGGTGTCGGTACTGTGCTTATCCCCTGGGGCATCTCTTCGATCATTACCGGTCGCTTTGGCCTGGGTATTTCGATCCTGGTGTTATATCTGATCATCACAGTCGTCAGGAATTTTGCGGAACCGAAACTCGTCGGAACCAATCTCGGCTTACATCCGCTGGCGACACTCATTTCCATGATCGTCGGCTTAAGGCTTTTCAATCTGGTCGGCATGTTCGGCTTGCCTTTAACTCTGTCTTTCTTTGCGACCAGAAGCAAAAAAGAGCAATCATAATTTCATTTAGTATATAATACAGTTTATGAATATACTGCAGCTTTTAGCAGATTCTTTCCTGAAGATTTTAATACCGGGAATAAAGGTCACCATTCCTTTAACGGTGATCTCTTTTACCCTGTCCTTAATAATCGGTACGATCGTCGCCTTAGTGCAGTTCGCCGATATCAAAGTATTAAAGACACTGGCTCGTTTCTATATCTGGGTCATCAGGGGAACACCGTTACTGATCCAGCTGTTTGTGGTGTTTTATGGCTTGCCCAGCGTCGGGATCCTCATCGATCCGTTTCCGGCCGCGGTCATCGTCTTTTCGATCAATGAAGGCGCCTATAACGCGGAAACGATCAGAGGAGCACTTGAATCGATCCCGAAAGGGCAGATCGAAGCCGGATACTGCTGCGGACTGAATTTCATTCAGGTCATGTGGTATATCGTCTTACCGCAGGCTTTCAGGGTAGCTTTCCCATCTTTGGCCAACTCTTTGATCGCAATGGTCAAGAATACTTCGCTGGCCGCCAACATCACGGTCTTAGAGATGTTCATGGTCACCCAGCAGATCGTGGCGAGAACATATCAGGCCCTGGCTTTATATCTGGAACTGGCTTTTATCTATCTGATGTTTTCAACAGTCCTGACAAAACTGCAGAGCTATCTTGAAAACAGGTTCAATGCCAAAGGAGTACAGCGATGATTCAAGTCAAGGGAATCAGAAAAACGTTTGCTGATCTGGAAGTACTCAAGGGTATCGATCTGAAGATCGAAAAAGGCGATGTTGTGGCGATACTGGGTCCTTCGGGTTCAGGCAAGACAACGTTATTAAGATGTATGAACTTCTTAGAGAAAGCCGATGCCGGAAGGATGATCTTCGATGACGAAGAATTCGATATGGCTGCTGTTTCAAACAAGAAGATCCATCAGATCAGAAACAAGACCGCTTTTGTCTTTCAGTCTTTCAATCTTTTCGCCAATATGACGGCTTTACAGAATGTGACTCTTGGTTTAAAAGTTGCCAAGAAAATTAAAAAGGAAGAAGCAGAGGAAATAGGCAAGAAGATGCTGGATAAGGTCGGCCTTTCCGATAAATATGATGCTTATCCTGTGCAGCTTTCCGGTGGTCAGCAGCAAAGAGTCGCGATCGCCAGGGCTTTAGCCGGTAACCCTGAGATCATCTATTTTGATGAACCGACCTCGGCCCTTGATCCGGAACTGATCGGTGAAGTTCTGAAAGTAATCAAGGAACTGGCTGATGAAAAGATGACGATGCTGGTGGTGACACATGAAATGAATTTTGCCCGTAATGTTTCCAACCGGGTCGTCTTCATGGATGAGGGAAAAATACTGGACGATTGTGAAACAAAGGTTTTCTTTGAAAAACAGAGAAATGAGAGAATAAAGAATTTTATTGCGAGTATCACACAGAAGGGAGAATGATAATGAAAAAACTGCTTATAGTATTATGTCTGCTGTTGCTTGTGAGTTGCAGTGGAAAAAAAGAAGAAGAGACGGCTGAAAAAAACGAACTTGATCTGATCAAGGAAAAAGGTTATATCACGGTTGCCATGGAAGGCACCTGGCGTCCTTTTACCTATCACGATGAAAACGGAACGCTGACCGGTTTTGATGTCGATGTCGCGAAATATATCGCTGACTACATCGGTGTTGATGTACAATACGTTGAAGGCGAGTGGGATGGCTTACTGATGGGTGTGGCTTCCGGACGTTATGACATGCTGGTAAACGGTGTCGGGGCGACTGAGGAAAGAAAGAAGACCTATGATTTCTCTGACCCTTATGCCTATGACCGTTCGGTAGTAATGGTCAAGGAAGACAATGATGACATAAAGTCGATGGAAGACCTCAAAGGCAAGAAGACAGCCAACACCATTTCTTCGACCTATGCCGCTTTAGCTGAAGAATATGGTGCTGAAGTTACCGGCGTCGATTCTCTGACCGAGACGATCGAACTGCTTCTGGCCGGCAGGATCGATGCGACTTTGAATGCTGAGGTCGTTTATGGTGATTATGTCAGCACGATCGAAAATGCGGGTATCAAGATCGCCTGCTACACCGGTGTGACAAACGACATTGCCATTCCGATGAAGAAAGGTTCTGCCGCTCTTGTAGCCGTTGTCAACGAAGCTTTAGCCAAAGCCCACAGCGATGGCACACTGAGTGCTTTGTCAATGAAATATTTCGGTATCGATATTACAAAAAAATAGGCGTATGAAGCCTGTTTTTTTGTACAATAAAAAATGAAAAAAAGAATGCGAGGATAATATATGTTTACTTGGAGACATTTTGTCTGGCTGGCGATCTGCCTGGTTCTGTGTATAGTTTATCTGTATATCCTTAAAAAAAGAAATGTGCCGATAAAAGCGGTTCTGACTACCGCCTGCATCGTAGCGATCCTTTCGGAAATAACCAAAGTCTTTTCAACGATCCAGATGGTACCGTCCAGTGATGGAAGCCTGATTTTTCCATATCTGCCGCTGAACCATCTTCCTTTACATATGTGTTCGATTCAGATCCCACTGATCTTTTATACGAGATTTACAGATAACGAAAAGGGCAGAGAGAACGTTTTGTCTTTCATGTATCCCTCATGTTTCCTGGGTGCCATCATGGCCTTGGTCATGCCTTCGATCTTCTCCACGACGATCAGTGTTGAACAGGCTTTTACGCATCCAATGGCTTACCAGTTCTTCCTGTATCACACGATGCTGGTAATACTGGGGCTTTATATCGCGATCTCCGGTCAGATCAGATGGGAAAGAAAACATCTGGTCAACACCTACATGATCACTTATGTTTTAAGTTTCCTGTCATTATACTGGAACTCGATGTTTGCTTCACCGGTCTATGAAAACGGTAAGCTGCTTTCAGTTGAATTCTGGCCGAACTTCTTCTTTACCTACAACAATCCATTAGGTATCAAGGTCACGACGGAAACCGGCTGGCGTATCTATCTGCTGATACTGTTAGTTATCTCGGCGGCGCTGATCTTCCTTTGCTTTGTACCGTTACTGTATAAGAAAAAGAAAAAAGCTTAAATGGAAAACGAGGATCCATAAGGATAATGTCACTAACCTAATTCAGTGATATTCTTAGCTAATAACCGCAGTTTCATCGTTTACGATGATGACTGCGGTTTTCTTCTGCTTCAGCCATAAAGAAAATAAGATTTGCAGTCAATCTTTACTGGATTATAGATTATATGGTCTTATAAAGTATGGGATTTTCGATTATAATGAAATCGTTCAGTTGAATCTGTAGCCAAATGATACGAATCCCTGCGGTCTGACATTACGGGAATAATGTCTATCAGATCTTACAGGAAGTATCGCTCTAGCTATCAGATTCTCAAGATCAGGCGGGTCACCGTCTTTTCTTTTGATCATATATTCCTTTATCAGAAAGATGGCCATACTGATATTTACTCTGTATTCCAGCTTTCTTTTCTTCTTTTCAAGCTTCTTATCCTGTATATAGTCAATGATGATCATCGAGATATTAAACATAATCATCCTGGCCCAGATCTCCTGTTTTATGAAATCTCTTCTTTTACTGTGTAAGGCATTCAGATCAACTGAATACTTAAGATGTCTGTATGATACTTCGATATCCCATCGAAGTTTGTAGAGCTGTTTAATGTCGCTCATAGAGAATTCATCTCTATTAAGATTAGTGATGATGGATTCATATTCCTCATCTGATCCGTTAATCTTTATCCTTACAATCCTGTAATCTGCTTCATAGAAGTGATTATCCTCATCCAGGAAATCAAATCGCTGATTTGTTATGATTGGTTTATATACTTCCGGATTGTTAAGTATTTCTTTGGTTTGCCTGTTGGTTAAAAAGATGTGGACATCTTCATCGAATTCACCCTCTTTAGGTAAAGACCTGAAACTTCTGAGTAAAGATGTTCTGGAATCGATGTCTTTAGTCCTTATCAGGAACTTATGACCTGTTTTCCTTATGTGTTCCATATTGTTGAAGGTAGGATAGTTTCGATCGGCTATGAATATGGCCTTATCACCATCATATCTTTCAGCCATGGTCCACATGGCTTTCATTTCGTTCATCTTTTTTATCGGTTGATTCACATTGTCAAGATAGCGGTGATTAAGAATGTCATATAGAGCGTTTATATGGATTCTGCTGAATTTTTTAAACTGATTGTACTCCAGCGTTTCTTCATCATTCAGATCTGTCGATATCGTTAAGTCGCTGCCATCCACCGCCAGTAATCTGTATCCCTTGTATGTCTTATCACAGGGATAGTTTTTATTGATCATCTTCAGCAGTTCAATAAAGGCTTCTTCCTTTATCTTTGATCGGGACTTTATGAAACCGGGCAATGATACAGTATTAAAGTCATAATCGAAGTAGCTTAACAGTTCCTTATTCATCGATGATGATCCGATAGACATCAATATCTTCATATCCTCTTTGAAATCAAGTTTCTTCTTTTCTCTTGAGAACCAGCTTTCCTTGGTAAGCAGATCCTTATCATGTTTAATCTGATCAAGCTTGGTCAACTTGTGTTCCAGTACTGTAAACACCTTATTGGAATAGGAAGATTTACTCATAGATCTTCCTCCAAAGCAGCGCTTTCACAAGGCAGAAACAGAATAAGTCTTTTGAATCTTAAAAATATCTTCTTCATTCCAGATGAACCTCCTCACTTTCCTATCGGAAAGCGCGGAGTGAAACGGAGCGCCAGATTTTCATTTTTCTGTCAAGTCTTTTTCGTCAGTTTCTTCATATAAAAGACAAAATAAAAAACAGGGTATGATTTTACTCATTGCCTGTTTTTCATGTCCGTTGTGATGTCAACTTAAGTTAGTGACATTATCCATAAGGATCCTTTATTTTGTCTTGATCAGCTTCAGAATTGAGTTAACGGCTTTACGGATATTTTTCGGCGAGGTCGCAAGATTGATCCTGACCCAGCTTCTGTATCTCGGATCAAAACTTTCACCGGGGTTAACCAGCAGATGGCAATCTTCCAGCAGGAAGTCATAACCACTTTTATCTTTACAATACGGAGTCATATTCACAAACAGGAGATATGATCCCTCCATATCGGTCATATTAAGATATGGAGAAAGTTTGCAGCGGAAGTATGAGTAGTTTTCATAGATGACTTCATTAACCCCATCAAGCCATTCATCACCATAAAGATAATTGTAATAAGAAGGTAAAGCGTTGAAGACATTAACCGAACCGCTATGGATTGACTGCTGGTAGTAAATGAACTTCCTTCGCAGGTTCTTGTTTGGAATGATCACATGACAATGAGAGAAGACCGCCAGCGAGAAAGTTTTTGACACAGCGGTAATTGTGATTATCATGTTCTTATATTTCTTTAATGACAGAGCAGGAATAAACTTATGTTCTTTTATGATGATGTCACCGTGTACCTCATCGGAAACGACCAGGACTTTGTATTTTTTGCAGATCGCAAATAATCTGTCCAGTTCTTCAAAAGTATAGACTCTTCCTAAAGGATTGTGTGGTGAACACAGCATCAGTATCTTCACCTTGTGTTTAATGATCTTTCTTTCTATATCCTTGTAGTCAAAGATGAAATGGCCATTATCATTGATCATTTCCGATTCGATGACTTTTCTTTTACAGGAAGCGATCGTGGCTTTAAACGGCGGATACAAAGGCGTGTTGATCATGATTGCATCACCTTTATTGGTCAAGGCACAGATCAGCTGATGTATCGCATCGACAGCGCCTTTGGTGAATCTGATGTGTTCCTGTTCATATTCGATATCGTTTCTTTTCTTATGATAGGCGTTGAAGACTTTGAAATAGTCTTCCGGAAGATTGTTGTAGCCGAAATCACCGAAGTCGATGAATTCCTTCAGTTTTTTCAGAACTCTTTCATCATCCTTGAAATCCATATCGGCGATCCACAGCGGCAGAGCTTTCATCTTCCTGCCCCTTGACCATTTGACACCGTTATTTTTACTGCGATCGATATAATACTTTTCTACAAATGTTTTAGAGTCCATATTAAGTACCTTCCCTGAATAAATTATAAAATAAGATTGTGGAAGTAACTTATAACTGCTGGCATGGCTGTCATAAAAAATCCGAAGGCTGCCTTCACTGCTATGTCTATCGCCGTGATGAATCGATCGGGAAAGATTCTTCTTATGTCTATAAGACGAAGAATTTTGATCTGCCGGTCAGAAAGAAAAAAGACGGTTCCTATAAATATGAAGCAGGTACAGAATTCATGCTGTGTTTTTCTTCGGATTTCTTTATTGAAGAAGCTGATGAATGGCGCAAAGATGTTTTAAGGATGATCAGAGAAAGAAGTGACTGTTCATTCTTCTGCATCACCAAAAGACCGGAAAGGATATTGAATTGTCTTGACCCGCAGGAATATCCCAATCTTGATATCGCCTGTACGATGGAGAATCAGAAACGTTTTGATGAAAGAGCCCCGATATATTTAAATATAGGTTTAAATAAAAAGACGGTCGTGATCGAACCGATGTTAGAAGCGGTTGATATGTCGGCTTATATCGATAAGATCGATGCGGTCACAGTAGGTGGAGAATCAGGGGAAGAAGTGCGGATCCTTGATTTTGAATGGGTCAAGGATATACGTAGTCAATGTAAAGAAAAAGGCGTCGCTTTTCACTTTCACCAGACCGGAGCCAGGATCAGAGTCAACGGACGCCTTTATGATATTCCTCGTAACAAGCAGCACTCCCAGGCTGCCAAGGCTTTCAAAGATCAATATTGAATTTTAGCCAATACTTCTTCAGCTTTTTCTTCATTAACGAGTTCTTTAATGATCAGATAGGCAAACTCAAAGGCTGCACCCAAACCTTTGCCGGTGATAAAGATGCCGTCTTTGATCGCTTTTACATCGCTTGCCGGAACAAGATCTCCTTCAAAGCCCGGGAAGCAGATGAAGTGTCCGCTTCTCAGTAAACCTTTATGGATCAGGATCGAAGGGGCAGCACAGATCGCCGCAACCAGTTTATTTTCTTTGACAAACCTGTCGATCAGTTTCTGAACTCTCTCATCATTTTCCAGATTCTTGGTACCAGGCATTCCTCCCGGCAGGATCAGACAGTCATAGTCATCGGGATCGATATCATCGAGCAGACGCTGAGCCTTAAAGGACAGATCATGAGATGAAACGATCTCATTGCTGAAGCCGACCAGGTCGACATCGATTCCTGCACGATACAGCAGATCATAGGTGATCAGAGCTTCACATTCTTCAAGTCCGTTATTGACGATTATCATTACTTTCATAGTGTTCACTTCCTTGTCTTTATTATATGTTGTAAAATGGTTAATGTATGAAAAGAATCATGAGTCTTTATGAAAGCTGCAATACCCCGATCAGAGTGACCTTTTTCGGTTTCGTGCTGATTGCCTTCGGTTTTCTTATACAGAACGAAAGTGTCAATGTCTTCTATACTTTCCGTTCCAATATCATCCTGTTTATAGCTGAACTGTGTTTAAGGATCGGTGAGATCATCATCATGAACCTGCCGATCATTTTCATGCTGAACATCGTCTGCAAGAAAGCCAATAATGCTTCACCAGTTGTCATGGCCTTAGTCGGATATTTTACTTTCTTGGTCACGACGATGATGTTTGCACCGCAGAATCTGTCCCAGCAGGCTTATGCTACAGGTTATGGGATCAATTCAGTCTTCAAGCTCTCTTCTTCACAGCGTCTGCCTTTAGAGACCGGAATGATCGGTTCTTTCTTAGTAGCTTATGCGACCAGGACGGCTTTTATTTTCTCCCGTCACAGAGGGACCTATTCTCTTACCAACATCGTATCCAGAGAAATGGCGGGTCTTATCTATAACTTCATTTTCTGTTTCCTGATCGGTTTAGGTGTCGCCTATGTTTATCCGATCTTCTTTACCTATGTTCAGCGTTCGATCAACTTTATCGGGCAGGATCTGCTTGATCCTTTCCGTATCGCCATCTATTCGGCAGAAGACAGAGTCTTATCGATCCTTGGTTTAGGAAGTGTGATCAGATATCCTTTCTGGTATACTTCAGCCGGTGGTTCTTATTCCAATACGATGACCGGGCAAAGCGTCATGGGCGATGTCAATATCTGGACCTATCTCAAGGAATCAAATGCGACTTATTTCGGAGCGGGCCGTTTCATTACTCCGTTCTATGTCATAAACATGTTTATCCTTCCGGGTTTTCTGATCGGTACGGTCATGTCGATGACCGATCGCATAGACAGGGGATACATGCTGGTTGAAATGATCGGCCTTTCAATCTTCTCGATCGTGGCGGGCAATCCTTTACCATTTGAACTGCTGATGTTATTTACATCCCCGGTTCTGCTTCTGATGTATCTGATCTTAATAGCCATCATTTCCGGTACACTTGTCAACTACGAAGCCTTCTTAGGTTTCTCCAGCCGGATTACCAATACAACGATCGCAATGCCGGGCAGTTTTGCGGATTTCATCATCAATGTCCGTAATGCATCTCTGATCCCTTCGATCAGGATCATCCTGATCGTCGGTTTTATCTCGTTTTTTGCGATGCTGGGTCTGACGATCCTGTATTATCGCTATCTGGCTTTTGACTTCATCAGATCAGCCGAAGGCAATCAGCTCATTGAAGATATCATCGCCGGAGCAGGCGGCCGTGACAACATCGATCATGCAGGCTCGGGCTTCTTCAAACTGAACATCTATCTGCGTGATCCGGAAAGAATTTCGATTGAAAAGATCCAGCAGATCGGGGTCAGAAGAGTCGTGGAAACAAGAGACGGACTCAGTTTTGAGATTGGTACTTCTTCAAGCGCCATCTCCCGTCGCATTAACAGAAAGCTTGGCCGCTGATACCTTTTGGTTTTATTGACATTGATCCACAATTGGCTTAAAATTGAATAGTATTTTGTGGAAAGGTGGCTATTATGGCAGCAAAAAGAACGTATCAACCAAGTAAAAGAAAACGCCAGAATGTCCATGGCTTCAGAGCCAGAATGAAGACAGTCGGCGGACGTAAGGTATTAGCCAGACGTCGTGCAAAGGGTAGAAAGGTATTATCCGATTAAAGTCACTTAGGTGGCTTTTAATTTATTGTTTA
>JAFRJA010000071.1 GCA_017432545.1 Erysipelotrichaceae bacterium | reverse complement strand
TGCAGCTCAGGACTATACCGGAATGTCATTAAAAGACGCCGTAAAGAAAGCTGAAAAAGTCAAAGGCGTTTATAAGTAATAATTTGGGGGCATATTATGATCAGTGAAAAAGTAATAGTCGGAAAAGACAGTGAATATCCTTTAAATGGCTTTCTGACTCTCCCTGATGATCTTTCCAAACCGGTTCCGGCTGTGGTAATGGTCCATGGTTCCGGTTCCAGCAATATGGATGAGAAGGTGATGAAACTCACACCTTTCAAGGATCTGGCAGAAGGACTGGCACAGCATGGTGTAGCATCACTTCGCTATGACAAGAGATCTTTTGCCCATGGGCGAAAGATGATGAAGGAAGGTCCTATAACTGTTAAGGAAGAAACGGTCGATGATGCCATCAAAGCGGTAGAAATGCTGAAGACTGATCCGCGTATCGATCATGACAATGTCTACATCCTTGGCCACAGTATGGGTGCGATGCTGGCACCAAGGATCGATGCGGAAGGCGGGGACGTCAAGGGGCTGATCATGATGGCCGGTTCGCCATATCGTATGGAAGATATCGTTATCAGGCAGTTAAAACAGGCAACGCAAAGCAATTCGCTTATGAAGTTTATCGGTAATCTCGAACTGAAGATCTTCGGTAAGAAGTTTGATGGTCTTTATCAGATGAGTGAGCAAGAAGCTAAGAAAAAGAAATTCTCCGGTGGTGTTTCTCTTTACTACTTTCAGGAAATGGGCAGAAAGACTGCCTGCGATTATCTGCTTGAAAACAATAAACCGGTCCTGATCATGCAGGGTGGGAAAGATTTTCAGGTTCTGGCCGATGATGATTATAAAGAGTTTGAGAAACAGCTTTCTGGAAGAGAAAATACTTATTTCAAACTGTATCCGGAGCTTAACCATTTATTTGTGAACGGAATTTATTCCGATATCCTCAAAGCATCAAAAGAATACAGTACAGAACGCCATATCGGTGACGATGTAATTCAGGATATCGCAGATTTTATAATTCAGTAATATGAACAGATTTCAGAAACTTCTGTTATTATTCAAAACGACATTTTTCATCAGTATGAGCGCTAATTCCGGCTACGCCATTTTAAGCGTCATGAAAAATACTTTCGTTGATAAATACGGATGGTTTCGCGAAGAAGAAATGGCAGACTATATAGCTTTAGCTCAAAGTGTTCCCGGCCCAATCGGGATCAATGCCTCAATGGTAGTGGGGTATCAGAGTGAAGGCATATGCGGTGCTTTAGCTGCTGTTTTGGGCTGTGCCCTGCCACCTCTGTTGGTGATGATCGCAGTCACTTTTTTCTATAGTCGCATCATCGATAACAGAATAGTTTCACTGTTTCTCAAGGGGATGCAATATGGGGTCGCGGCAATGATCCTTGATGTCATTGTTTCTCTGTTTATCAATGTCACAAAAATAGATCTGATATATCCGCTTTGTATCATATTGATCTCTTTTATCTATATCAGATTTACCGACTGTTCTCTGTTTTATCTTGCCCTAAGCTGTATAATTGCCGGAGTCGTTAAAGCGATCATGATAAAGAAAGTGAAGGAGAACGTATGATCCTGAAGCTGATTATCTCTTTCATGAAGATCGGTGTACTGGCTTTCGGTGGAGCCTATGCCTCTATCCCGCTTGTTGAGAAAGAAGTAGTTGAAATACAGAAGTGGATGACTTATGAGGAATTTGCGGATCTTTTGGCTCTTGATGAACTTACACCGGGACCGATTTTGATCAATTCCGCAACTTTTGTCGGTATGAAAGTAAATGGAATAAGCGGAGCGATAGCCGCAACAGTTGGCTGTATCTTGCCATCCTGTATCATTTCTCTGTTGCTTATCCTCATCTACAGGAAATATCGCAAGCTGTCCTATATGGAAAGCATCATCCGGACTTTGAAATGTATGGCAATAGCTCTGATATTGTCGACCTTGATAAAGATCGTAGGCAATAACGTTTATAGCGGAACCAAGATCAATTATATCGGTATAGTACTGATGCTTGTTTCCTTCTATGTATTAAGGAAATATAAGATAAATCCGTTATATATAATGCTGGTATGCGGAGTTATCAGCGTTATCTGTGCTTTAATAATTTAAGATGATGAAAGTTTATTTTGTAAGACATGCTGAGCCTGATTTCTCCAATCACAATGACATGCTTAGGCCGCTGACTCCTAAAGGACTCGAAGATAGAAAGCTTGTGACCGCTTTTCTTGATGACAAAGATATCGACGTGGTCATATCCAGTCCGTTTAAAAGGGCGATCGATACCGTAAAAGATTTCGCTGACAAACATCGTTTTGGCATTGAGACAGTTGATGTTTTCCGAGAAAGAAAAATCGGAAACAGCTGGATCGAAAATTTCCCTGATTATTCAAAAAGACAATGGGCTGATTTTGATTATAAACTTGAGGATGGTGAAAGCCTTAAAGAAGTTCAAAACAGAAACATTAAAGCACTCAATGATGTGCTTAATGATCATAAAGGTAAAAATGTGGTGATCGGTTCGCATGGAACAGCTTTAAGTACGATCATCAATTACTATGATGATTCTTTCGGCTGTGAGGATTTTGAGAAGATCAAAGATGTCATGCTCTGAATCGTTGAATTTGATTTTGATGAGAATGGTGATTGTGCAGGCATATATAAACATAAAGTTATTTAATGGAGTTAACAATGAACGTATTAGAGGCAATCGAGAAAAGACACAGTTACAGAGGTATGTATAAAGATATCCCGGTTCCAAGGAGAGATCTGATAAAGATCATGGAGGCCGGACTGGCGGCACCTTCGGGATGCAACAAGCAGACGACAAGTCTGATCGCTATCGATGATCCTGAAGTATTGAAGAAATTACACAGCGTCATAGTTCCACCGATTGGCGAAACTGCGCCAGCCGCGATCTGTGTCCTTACGCAAAGGATCAAAGCTTATCGGGATAAATGTTATGCTATCCAGGATTATGCGGCTGCCATTGAGAATATGCTTCTGGAAGCTGTTGAGCTTGGTTATCAGAGCTGCTGGTATGAGGGACACGTAACCGATGATGATAATATCGGTGAAAAGATGGCAAAGATATTGAATGTACCGGAAGGCTATGAACTGATCTGCTTCCTTCCGATCGGTATTGGTGAAAGTGAACCTGCACTTCCGAATAAAAAACCGTTTGCAGAAAGAGCGTGGTTTAATTCTTTTGGAGCGACTGAGTAATAATATGACACAGGATGAAATAATGAACCTGATCGACCGCTCACTGTTTGCGGAGATCGGCTATATCGATGAACAGGGAAGACCTAATATCCGCAAGACCTTCTGTGTATGGCACAAAGGTCTGGGCGCACATCTGATCTCGACTAATACGAGCTCTTCTCATATTCAGAGTCTGTTAAAAAACGACACTGTCTGTCAGTATTTTTCTGATGATGTCACATTTGAGGGAGTATGCCTGTATGGCAAGGCTATTGTTCATTTGGAAAGGCAATACAAAGAGCTGCTCTGGAATGAAGGCGATGAAAAGTATTATCCTAAGGGAATAGATGATGAAGACTATTGTATCCTGGAGATCGTTGTTGATAGCCTTAGATATTATCGCTATGATGGAAAAGGTGAAATGAACAGATCTGAGATCGAGCTGTATGATAAAGACAGGGAATATGAAAACGGTTATTCTAAAGCTCATAAACAGTAATTGGGGGAAGGAAATCAAATGGGAAAACTTGTAGATAAATATAAAACAATAGAAAAGGATTTTTTTGATCTTGATGATGAAAACCATATTGCGGAGGTCTGTTTTCAATATGATTCACCGGAGGATATTTTTGATGAAGCGATCAGAACCAAGGAACCGATGATGAATCAGGACTTTATCGAACGGATCACCAATACATTTGATCAGACCCCGGATTCCTATAAACTCAATATCCACGTCTTGTTTGACGACATGGGCAATTATGATAAGGAAACTCTGACTGAGATCAGCCGTAAAAATATCCTGCTTTTAAGCAAGCTTCATTCTGAACAGGTAAAAAAACAGAATCGCCTGGCTTTATCGCTTTGTGCTCTGGGTGCTTTCTTCATCGTTTTGACGATCGCTGTCAATAATATCTGGACAGCTTATACTCTTCCAAAACAGATCATTGATTTTGTCCTGGATATTGTCTCGACTGTTCCGTTTTGGAGTGCAGCAGATATTTATTTCGCTACGGGAAGTGAAAAAAGAAAACTGGTTTCAAATTTGCTCCATCGTTTCCATGGGATCTCTTTTGAAGAAATATCACACAGCTAAAACATTAGTATTATTTTTAAAAATGAAAATAAAAGAAGTTAAAGACAGAAACGAAAAACAGATGATCGCAAGAACAGTACCGGAAGCTTTACCTGACTGGTTTGCGGTTGCTGAAAGCCGTGAAGCTTATATCAGAGAAAGTTCTGATCTGCCTTTGTTTGCGGCATTTGACGATGATCGTCCTGTCGGTTTTCTGTCTCTTAAAGAAACCGGTAAGGATACTGTTGAGATTCACGTCATGGGTGTTTTAAAAGACTATCATCGCAAAGGGGCAGGAAGAAAACTTTTTGAAATGGCTAAAGATTCAGCTGCAAAGCTTGGTTATTCTTTCCTTCAGGTCAAGACGGTGAAGATGGGAATGTATGAGGATTACGATATCACCAATAGGTTTTATCTTGCGATGGGTTTTAAAGAGTTTGAATTGTTTCCGGATTATTGGGATGAATACAATCCCTGTCAGATATATGTGATGCCGCTGAAATAGAAAAACATAAATGATAAGTGTGAAAGTTGAAAAGTATATCGAAGGTGAATAACTGCTGTTGGAAAGATCCGATAGCGTTTTTCTTTATGGGCCTAAAAATCAAATTTATGAAATAAAGTATAATAAATTCATTAGGGTTTTTATGGAGCGGAAGATATTTGTTTCAGAATTTGAATCAGAAGAAAGGCTTAAAGACCATGAATCTTTTTCACTTCCTTCGCTCAGTTTTTTCTCTAAACGCAATGATACACTGATCGAAGCTATGGATGGCTTGACCATAACGATGGCTGAAGATGACGATATCCTTGTGACCAGAAAAAAATTGCCTGAAGAGTATCTTGATTATTGGAGTGAAACAATTGCTAAGGTAGACAATTTCAGCCCGGATATCGATGATAATGATCATAAAAACAGAGATTCTATTTATACCCTTCTTCAAAATGATCCTGACTCCTATGAATTATTAAAAAGCGGGACAATAGTAAACTATGCTTTGGTGCCGGAATACTATGAAATGTGTGATGCAATGGGGTTAGAGGATCATGAACCGGATCTTGAGACGGTATTAATGATAAACTCTAAATCCTATTCCAATTCACTTAAGCTGAAACTTGATCTTCCGGCAAAAGGAGTAGACTTAAGATCTGTTGAGGAGTTTGATGAAACTGTTGATCAGATGTTGGATAAGTATGGAAAGGTTCTGCTCAAAGATTCACTGGGTGTTTCCGGTAAAGGAATATTGCCGATCGATTCGATAGAAACTGCGAAACGTCTGAGTGCTCATTTCAGAAAACAGGAAGAACAGGGTAAAGCAGGCTTTGCTTTTGTGCTTGAACCTTTATTAAACAGAACAATGGACTTCTCCTGTCAGTTTCATATCACACCGTCAAAAGAAACTGTCATAGACGGCTATCAGAAGAATCACTCCAAAGGTTATGCATATCTGAGCAGCGTTCCTCTTGGAAAAGAAGAATATGAACTGATAATGAGTTCGGGGTATCCTGAATGTATCCTGAAAATCGCTAAGGAGATAGGAAAAGAGGGGTATCATGGCTTTGCCTGCGTTGATTCAATGATCGTTGATGAAAACAGAGTGATCCCCTTGGTCGAGATAAATCCCCGCATGTCGATGGGAAGGTTCAATCTGAAACTGCAGAAACGTTTTGGGAAAAACAGCACTCTTGGTTATGTTGAAGGTATGCGCAATGAAGCTTATAGCGTTTCTGAACTGCTTGATGATATGAAAAGAAAAAAGATCCTGTTCACAAAGGACAGTCCTAAAGGTGTTATACCTTTAGCTCCCTGTACCTGGTGTCTTGATGAATGCGCAAATCAGAGAGTCAGGGTCTATTTTGCGATAATATATGACACAGATGATGAATACAAAGAAATATATGATACTTGGCTCTGGCATTGCTCTGGGAGTATTTGTACCGGCCCTGTCGCTTAAGCTTCAGTTGGAAAACGAAGGCCACAGAGCGGATCTCTTGTGTGTTGAGGAGCTTTATTCCGGCAAGGATGATGTCATGGAAGAAACCAGAAAAAGCTTCCATAAGGACTTCAGACTGGCTCAGCTCAGCTATCGCCTTCCGACCAGAAACAAAGCGGCTGTTGATCCGCAGGTGGCCGAAGAGTTCTTAAAAAGAATGTCTGATGAGCTTTATGATGCGGCCATCACTTTTTCCGGTTTCTGGGCTGATCTGCTCAACGGTCTGATCGGCTCATGTGCGCATTATAACGGAAAGGTCTTTGCGATCCATATGGATGCCAGCCGTTCTTTATCCTGGAAGGGCGTGGATACTTCAAAGATAAAAGAGATCTGGCTTTATCGACTCGATAATAAAAATATTAGCTATACACTAGAAAAAGCCATTACCGATAAAACTCAACCCGACAGGATACTGGTGCACGGTGGTGGCTGGGGTTTAGGCGAATACAGAGAAAAGATAAAGATTCTCAACGAACTCGGTTATCTGCTGGATATAGTTATTTATCAGGATGATGAGCTTGATGAAGCGGATGAGATCAACAGCTATTATCTTCTTGATCCAAAGTGGAAACCTTATCATGGTGAAAACGAATTTCCAAGGCTTCTGAAGTATCAGAATGATGAATGGATCGATTTTGTTGAAGATCGGAAAAAGATCAATCCTTTAAGAGAACTGATAAAACGAAATATCGCGATTCTTTCCAAACCAGGCGGGGGAACGATCTATGATTCTCTGGTCACTGGCACGCCGCTTATCTTTTCAGATGAGCTCGCAACATATGAAGCAGATAACAGAAAACTGTGGGAAGAAAAAGGTTTCGGGATCGGATTTGAAGATTTCATCTTGAAGTCAGAAAGAGATTTGCTGCTTAAAGAAATGAGAGACAGTCTCAGAGACTGTGCAAGTGCGCTTCCGATCGTAGCGGAAATTCTTTGATAATATATTGGAGCAGTATGAACAGTAACGATAAATCACTTAAACAGAAAGAATTTGAACGTATCATGGAGAATATGACCTTCAGGAAAAAAGCTGAAGAACTTTCTTATGCGAAAGCTTATCTGCCGCTGGATATGGGTATAGCTTTGACCGGGCGCTGCAACTTAAGATGCAAGCACTGTTTTGAGTGGAATGAAAATGGTTTTCTTACCAACAGTGACAGATCCTGTGCCGAGAGAGAATTATCGATAGATAAGATCAAAGAATGTCTCGATTACACAAAATCTGCCAAAACAAGACTTTATCTCTGGGGTGGCGAACCTTTGATGTACTCCAAGTTCTCTGAACTGTGTAAACTTCTTGAAGAAGATCCACGCTGGACGACGGTCTGTACCAACGGGCTTCTGATCAGAAACAGACTGGATGATCTTCTGAAGATCTCGGAGAATCTGGTCTTACTGATCAGCCTTGATGGTTTTAAAGAAGGTAATGATGCCATCCGTGGTAAAGGTACTTTTGATAAGGTGATAGATACCATAAAAATGTTGAAGCATTTGTCACGTGATGGTGTTTATAAAGGCGAAATATCGGTCTGCTGTGTGATCAGTGATCAGATGAGTGACAGATTGTATGAATATTGCGAATTCATGGAAGAGCTGGAAATCAATACTTTATTTCTGAGTTTCCCATGGTATATATCTCCGGAAGTTGCAGATAGAATGGACGTCGAATTTGAAAAAAGATTCGGTGATCTCATAACTGTTGATGATTATGCCAAAGCAAGCTGGCATGATTTTACTTTCCATATCTCAGAGGATCGCATAGAAACGGTAAAGGAACAGATGAAAAAGATCGCGGATCGAAAGTGGAAGATCAGGATCAGATTCCAGCCGGAAATCAAAGCTGATGAAGTTGATGATTTTATAAGAGGTGGAGAAAAAACAGCTCAGGAAAGATCGAAATGTCTGGCCATAAACAACAGGATCGATATTCTGCAGGGTGGCGAAGTATCATCGTGCAAGCTGTTCAGCGAATTCTCTGTCGGCAATATAAATAATGAACCGATCAGAGATATCTGGGAAGGTGAAAGGATGAAGGAAATGCGAAACAGACTTAAGTGTGGTCTCATGCCTGTCTGTTCAAAATGTGTGCTCCTGTACCTGAATGGAGAATGATGATGAAATATCTGTTTGCGATACCTGGTGCCGGATCAGGACCGAAAGAATTTGTTGGCTGGCAGGAAAGCCTCGGTGAGGATATTGTTTTTAAGAAAGTCTTGTATAATAAAGGACTGTTAAGTGCCGGACCATATTGTCAAAATATGTCAGAGGCTGCATCGGTTGTAGCAGATGAAGTGCTTAAGACGGCAGGAAAAGATGATGACATCTATTTCTTTGGTCATTGTATGGGCGCCAGCATCGCTTACGAAGCTGCAAGTCTTCTTGCCAGAGAAAAAGATATTCAAATCAAAGGTCTTTTCTTCGCGGCATTCATCAGTCCAAATGTTCCGATCCTAGATGGGATCTCTGATCTGAGTGATGAAGAATTTACCAAAGAAATACACAGTCACGGAGTTTTTCCGGAAGAGTTTTTTATAAATGAATCAATACTGAAACTGTTTATCCCTTCGATCAGAGCTGATTACAGGCTGATCGAAGAATACTGTGATAGATCAGGCTATGTTTTGGACTGTCCGATCGTCGGATTCTTCGGAAAAGATGACCAGGTGGTCAGGCCGGAAGAAACAAAAGATTGGCCAAAGTATACAAGTAAAACGTATAAAAGTATATACTTCCCGGGAGATCACTATTTCTACTATGATAAACAGCAGAAGATGGCTGAGATCATCAGAGAGATGATTGAAACTGGTTTCGGGAATGCGGAAGGGAGTTTAGCCTAGATGGAAGAAATGATCAAAGAATTACTGGCGGAGATAATTGAGGATGACTCTGCTAAGAAATCATGGAATTGCGATACGGATATTATCAACGATATAGGGATCGATTCTTTACAGCTCGTGCGTTTTCTGCTGGCTGTTGAAAACAGGCTGGGAATGACACTGGATTATGAAGATCTGAAATTTGAGTATTTTTCTTCTATCAGGACGCTTGCTGAATACCTTGAAGAACAGGTCGATAAGATACAGTCCTGATTTGATAAGATAGAATTTTTAGTTAACGAGGAAGAAAGAATGCCGGAATTATTTACCGATAAGAATCAATGTTTTGGCTGCGGAGTCTGCGCTGAGATCTGTCCAAATAAGGCTATAGTGATGAAAGCTGACGCGGAAGGCTTTTTGTATCCTTTCATCGATCAGGAAAAATGTGTGAAATGCGGCTTATGCAAATCTGTATGTCCGATCGGTTCGGAAATAAAGGGAAAACAAGGCAAGATATATGCCTTGAGATGTAAAGATGAAGATCTGCTTTCTAAAAGCAGCTCAGGCGGTGCTTTTTCCGTTTTGGCCAATACTGTGCTTGAAGCAGGTGGCCTTGTGTGCGGTGCTGCTTTTGATGAAGCTTTTCATGTGCGCCATGTGTTGGGAAATGATGTCTCATCCATGAGAAAATCCAAATACGTTCAAAGCGATCTTAAGGGCATCTATTCAGAAATTAAGGAAGCTTTAGCCAGAGATACTGTCGTTTTGTTTACCGGAACGCCTTGTCAATGTCAGGCTTTAAAGAATTATATCGGTGAAGATGATAATCTCATCATCACAGCTATAGTCTGCCGGGGTGTAGCTTCGCCAGGCCTTTGGGTTGATTATGTGAACTGGCTTTCTGGTGGTGAGAAGTTGGAAGAATACTGTTTCCGGGATAAACGTGTCAACAATAACGGTCATACCGTTAGTTATAAAATCAATGGTAAAGAAATTGTCCTGACAATGGATCAGGATCCCTTCAATGTCATGTATCTACGCTGTTTGAGTTTACGGCCATCATGTTATACATGCCCATACACCAGAAGAGAATTGCCTTTTGATCTGACGATCGGGGATTTCTGGGGGGTTGAAAAACACTTTAAAGAGTTTGCTGATGGAAGAGGTACATCGCTCGTGATCACAAGAAGCGAAAAAGGTGAAAGACTTCTTGAAGAGGCAAGAAAAGAAGCTGATTTGAAGCAATGTCCGTCTGATATCGAACTTCAGGAAGCTTTGCGCGCAAGCGCACCGAAATCGATGCTTCGTAAACTCCTGTTTAAAGATTATAGTGCAATGAAGAATTCGACGGGGATAAGTATCGATCTTATCCTGAAAAAATATGGAGGTAATAAGGCCTAAATGAAATATTCAGTAATCATACCGGCATATCGCGCCGGCGCATATCTGGCAGAGGCCGTGACTTCGGTAATGACGCAGGATGGGTTTGAACCTGAGGATGCCGAGATCATCGTGATTGATGATGGATCAGATGATAACACAGCTGAGATCGCCGAGAAACTTGATACGATCCTGTATGTGAATGATCATAAAGGAGCAGCTGCCGCCAGAAATACCGGTATCACAAACGCAAAGGGCGATTTCATCCTTTTACTGGATGCGGATGATATTCTTGGACCGGGAGCCTTAAAAGCTTTGAGTGAACCGTTTGCAGAAGATCCAAAACTCTGTGGCTGTTTTTCCAAGGCTCAGGAATTTCTTTCACCTGAATTAACTGAAGAACAGAAAAAAGGCCTGATAGTCAAATCTGAACCTTATGGGGGAACACTGCCAGGCTGTTCATTACTTAAAAGAGAAGTTTTTGAAAAGACCGGTTTATTTGATGAAGGATTACATGGCGGTGAGACCGTAGACTGGATGATCCGTTTCCGTAATTTAGGTTTCCCTGTCAAAGAGATCGATAATGTCACGCTGCTTCGCCGTATTCACGCAAACAATACCGGCAGATTGCATCGCGGTAAAGAGCTGGCGAATTATGCAAAGATATTACGTCGTTCCATGGCTCAGCGTAAAGCCGAAAACAAGCAAGCGGAAAACAAAGCAGAAGTTAAACAGAGTATAACTATCAAAAAACCATATATCGAAACTGAAGAAGACTGGTCATATCTAAAAGCTCCTGTTGTTTTCCCGGATCGTGAAGAAACTGTTTTCTTTGCGGTAAAAAAAGAATATGAAGACTGTTTATGCACAGAACTTGGTGATGCTTTTGTAGCCGCTGCTTTTCAATGGTGCATGAGAGAAAATCTGAATATCATTTGTGAAGTTCCTGTCAGCAGATCGATCCTGCATTCTTTAAGACACAGACTGATACCGGAAATGGCGATCGACTCCAAGACCTATCGTCAGATCGATATTGCAGCTGAACCTTCTGATCTGGTCTTTGAAAACAGAAATAATGTTGGCCTGTGCTGGTCAGCAGGAATGGACTGTTTCTATGTTCTCAAGGATCATATGGACGCACCAGAAAGTTTCAAGGTGACGCATCTCTTGAATGTCAATGCGGGTGTTAATGAAGAACCGGATATCGATGGCAAATTCCTTAGAGCCATGGATAAGTGTCACAGGCACGCTGAGAAACTAGGGCTTAAGGATCTGAGCGTGAACACCAATCTGCATCTTGTTTTCCCTTATCTGTATCTGACTGTTGTTCCGGCAAGACTGGCTTCGGCTTTTCTGGCTTTACAGAAAGGCTTCAGGACCGGGTATGTTTCTTCCTCGTATGAACTTCGTCATATGCGTTTCATCGATCACAACTCAGGCTATTGTGAGCTGACCGTTCAATCAAGCTTAAGCAATCAGAATGTCATTTTGCGCGCACCGGGAGTTGAAGTTTCAAGAGCGGAGAAATGCCGTCAGCTGATTGATTTTAAGCCGGCTCAGGAAATGCTGCATGTCTGTCTGAAAGAGGAGGAGACAAACTGCATGCGCTGTGTCAAGTGCTGCAACCTCATCGCCAGTCTTGATGCCATGGATTCACTAGATAAATTCGGTAAAGTCCTCGATCTGGATTACTGTCACAGTCATATGGATGAGATCTGGGGCAGGATCATCTTTGCGAGTCGTCATGGTTTCAGACAGAATGAGCCATTGACTATTCTGAAAGCTCATGGAAAGGTTCCTTCGCAACGTGCCTATCGTCGGGCTAAGTTGATGGAACTGGCTGATAAGGCGGCCATGGCTCATGAGGATAAACTGAAAGAGAATCTGGCTTAATAGTGTAAAATTAGATTTGGATTAAAGCATAAGTACAAGGAGGTGTAAGATGTACAGAATAAATGAAGAAAAAATGTTCTTTGATATGGAAGATGGTCAGGCGATCATCATCAACTCCATGACCGGTTATTACTACGGAATGACTCCGCTGGGATCGGTAATTGTTGATCTGGTTTTAAAAGGAGTTGGCAGAAGAAGCCTTTTAGCCAGACTTAAGGCTCTTAAGGACTGCCCGCAGGACATTGAAGAGAAACTTGATGCCTTCTTAAAGGAACTGGTTGATAAAGAGATCCTTATTGCGGATGACAAAGATGAGGAATGTCCGGAGATCGAAGAGAGTGCTTTGGCCGAAGGCTATGACCTGTCGGTTGAAGAATTCACCGAAGTTCAGGATCTGATCCTGGCTGATCCGGTTACGGAAGTTGAACTGGGAGATGATTGGGAACCTTTAAAGACTCAGGAATAGTATGAGTAATATCTATATCAGAAAATCAGAAATCGAAGAGACAGATGAAGGCAATATCTGTCTGTCTGCTTTTGTTTTTGAAAATGATGCTGAAAGAAAGATGAAGTTTGAGTTCCCTGAAAAATACAGGGAATATCTTACGACTGATCGTGCTGATCCTTTTGTTGCGGCTTTGGTATGGAAGGCGATGAAACAGGGAAGTGATATCGAATGCGAAGATCCGGTATCGGAAAAGCTTCTGTATTCACTTAATCATTTATATATTCCGGCTCTGACTTTTGAGTTCCATGATCTTAAAGATGCAAAGGTCAAAGCGAACTGTGCTCTTCCATATGCTACACGTGGTGCTACCGGTGTCATCGTTTCGGGAGAAAACCATGATTCGAAGGTATTTGGAATGCTGGATAGCATAAACGAATATAAGCCTTTAGTGCTGATAACTGATGGAAAGCAGCTGAACGATGATTTTATGAAAGACCTTGATGAAAGAAAGATCTTTGTACTTCCTGTCGTTCACAATCTTGATGAGTATTTTTCTCCGGAGCCTGCTCAGACTGCGACCATAAGAAGACTTGCAGCTGCGCTTGCTTTACAGGGGCTGTTCTCTGAGATCATCTATATCCCGCAGTATAACGACAGAGAATTCAAACTTGATCCGAGCAACTGTGACCGTTATGAAGTTTTAAGCACGGAATGCTTCTCGACTGATTCTCTGCGTTTCCTTTTAACGGCTTTTTAATCTTATGAAATTTTGTCCTTTTGATGTTCACAAGATAACGACTGATCTCCTTACCGGCAGAAAAGAATTTGTTTTTCCTGATGGCAGAAAAGCGATCCAGGGAACCGATGTTTCCGAATTTGTCGGAGAAGTCGACTGGCCTTTAGTCAAGTCTGATGGAATGGAATTTGTTTTTGTGAGGATCGCTAAAAGAGATCTTGTTACCGGTGTTTTATTTGAGGATAAACGCTGGCGTGAGAATGTTGCGGGAGCTTATGAGGCCGGTATGAAAGTCGGAGCTTATTTTGTGACCTCTGCTCTTAATGAAGAAGAGATAAGGGAAGAAGCAGCTTATGTAAAAGATCTGCTTGAAGGGCAGCCGATAACCTGGCCTTTGGCTTTAGATGTTGAAGTGCCGAATGAGAAGTGGCGGACTTATAATCAGGATCCGAAAATTCTTACCGATCTGACTCTGATCTTTACAAAGGAACTGGAAAGCTATAATCCGATCCTTTACTGCAACTCCATTCCCGAATTACAGAAAAAGTTTGAACTGGAACGTCTTGATCACATTCAGAAATGGATCGCAGAATACCGCTTCAAACCTTATTATCCTTATGATTTCTCAATCTGGCAGTATTCTTATACCGCCAAAATAAAGGGCATCAATTCGCCAGGCGACTATGATCTGTCGTTTATTGATTTTGGCTGATGATCCCTCTTAGATAATCTAAAGAAATATCTTTACGTTTGTTCAATGCAGAGAGTTCCTGATCCTTGGAAAAAGGAAGGATTACTCCCTGCATTTTTTCTGGATCAATATTCAGCAAGCCTAACAGTTCTTCTGTTCTGCCGTTTCTTCCCTGCAATTGACCGCCTAAAGGCTTACGGCAATAATCCGTTTTGAATATCAGAGAAAAAGAAAGGGCATGGAAAGAATCAGAATAGACCACCGCGGCATTTCTGATCAAAGAGAGCCAGTCATTTACGGAAGTTGATGACCAGGCGTCAAAACCAAGCTGTGGCATGTAACCGGCGGTTACGATTTTTATATCGATACCTCTGTTTGCAGCTTCTTCTTTGGCCATCTTAACGAATTCTTCATCGTATTGTAAAAGGAAAAGGAGCAGATAAGGATCACCTGTGTGTTTTTGAGTTAAAGCAAGCCATTCTTCCTCATCCAACAGGAACACCGGATCGATACAGATTAAAGCATCTTTATCGATCAGTTCTTGAATGATCTGTTTGCCTTTTTCTTCTCTTACCGATAAGCCATGAAAAGCAGACAGCTGTTTTGCGATCCAGGCTTTATTGTTTTCGGCAACCGCATTCTCTCCAAAGCTCGCTGCATAGCTGTATCTTTTTTCAGCTGAAGCAAAAGGCAGGAAATAGCGCGAATCCACATCGGCGATTGCCGTATTCCAGACCTGGTCTGAACCGGTGATGAAAATATCATAGTCATCATTTATCGCTTCACCCGGTTCATAGCATTTTGATACCTTGAGATATTTATTGCGGAATTCATCAAAAAGAAGATCACGTTTTTCCTTTGCCTTAAGCATCCTTTTGGCAAATGGCGAAGTTGAAGGGGCAGCAGCCTGCGTTTTTCTTCTGATCGCGACAAATTCACTTTCCGAGCCAAGTTTATTTAAAGTCTCCTGTAAAGCATAGGCCTGTAACAGTGCCCCATAATTGCTTACATCGTGAAAGGTGAGAATTCCTGTTTTCATAACATCTCCTTTTTTGGCCTTCTTCCTGATAGACCACATAATATATTATACAAAATGACTCAGGACTGATTTTATGCGGTTCATGTTATGATTTAAAAGATAATGGAACGACCCTTAATTACGCTTATTTCACCGGTTTATAATGCAATGCCTTATCTGGCTGATTTTTTGGATTCTTTGATCAGACAGACTTATCGTCCTTTACAGGTCATCCTTACCGATGATGGTTCTGATGATGATTCGCTGTCTATGATCCAGAAAAAGCTTCCTGAACTTCAAGAAGCTGGTTTATCAGTTAAACTGATCTTGAGCTCACATAAAGGTCAGGCTCATGCGATCAATCAGATGCTTCCATTAGTTGAGGGTGAATATCTGACCTGGTGTGATGCGGATGATCTATTAAATGAGGAAAGTATTGAAAAGAAACTGCTTTATCTGCAGGAACATAAAGAGCTGGCCATGGTCAGAAGCAATGGTCTGATCTACGATGAAGAGAAACAGACAGCCATAGGTGAATATGCGAAGGAAACAGATAAGATTACAAAGGACATCTTTTCGGAGTTATTGATAGATCAGACCTATTGTTTTGCGGGTGCCTATATGTTGAAGAGAGATCTTCTTTTTGAATGTTATCCATCAAAACAGATCCCGGAATCAAATGAAGGACAGAATCTTCAGCTTCTTGTTCCACCTGCCAGCAGAAGTCTATGTGGATATCTTGATGAAAAGCTTCACACCTACAGACGTCATGCCGGTTCTCATTCCTTAAAAGGTCGCTCATATCAGGAAGTACTCGGAAGAATTAAAAACTTTACAGCTTTAAAAAAAGAAATACTGAACTTCTGTGACTGTGACAGAAATGAATATGAAAAGCTCATAGAAGAGAATGAAGAAAAAAGCATTCGTGAGCTGATGAAAGAGACAATAAAGAAAGCAAGAAACAAAACAGAATAAGAAAAATAATGCCTGCTTTAGGATGAAAGCTTAATGTTTATTAAAAATGGCTTTTCAGTCAAAACCATCTATGATGATTGGCTGAAAAGCCGATGTCTGTTTATTTTTCAGTAACTGATTTAATCATCAGTGCCAGGATCCGATAAAGTCATCCACTTTATTTTTGATGTCATTGCCGATCTGACTGTTAAATTCAAAGTCAGGCAATTCAAATTGATTTTCTGACATTGTTTCGCTGATCCTGTCTAAAGCCTCATTAACTGCCGGACTCAAGACTGATCCGGCTTTTTCTTTGATCTGTGGCAGAACGTCTTTGCTTTCTATTGCAATTTCTCTGATACGTGCCGAGATATCATCAACATCCCATCCGTTCATCTTTTCACTGATAACTTCAATGATCTTATCTTCGGCATCGCTGAGTGGTTTAAATTCTATAGGACCAATCACATAGCGGTCATCTCCTTTGGTCAAGACCACCATTACTGTTGAGATGTCAGTAGGCAGATCGTAATCATAACTGGTGGAGAAAGAAACCGGTGTTGATTTGAAAAGGAACTGAAGCCTGTTACGGAAGACGAATCCATCGTTTGTCCATAGATCAAGTTCATAATCGTATGAGTCTTCATTTACGTTGTTAATAATATAGTTTCTGTATTGTTCTTTAAGGTTTTCCAAAAGAGGACTGGCGAGGATTATATTATCGAAGGTCCCATTCACCAGCATGACGTGATTGTCGTTCTTGTCTATTTCGTAGTTGAGTTTATAAAGGCCGTCAACGCCTTGGTAATAGATCTCAAGATCATTATCGAAAACCAGAGTTCCATCAGATCTTATTTTCAGGTAATAGCTGTATCTGCCATCCTGTACCGGTATATCTTTGCCAGAAATAGTAAACTGACGGGGAATGATCCATTTTTCATTTATGAGCTCGATATTAGCTGCCGAAAAACCATAGGTCTTAATGATCGTCGCACAAGGAATTGTTCCATCATCTAATGGAAGAGAATCAACATGCCCGATGACAATAACGCGTCTGTTTGACTCTGAGTTTTCCGCAAACACGCTAGTCATTCCTGCCTGAAGGATCAGAATCACAGTAAGCAATACAGCTAAAATCTTTTTCATGGATAGCACCTCAAATAATTCAATAAGACATGATCTGTTTTTGATTAGCCAACAGATGACTTTACTTTAAATAAATTTTATATTTTTTTCTTAAATATTTAAATGATTAGCTGATTTATTCTGCTAAATCCGCTTGATCGGAACGTCAATTCCGCTTCATCGGTTTATCAGTTTGCTTGAACGGTACAAAAGAGCCAGATAACGAACAGAGCTTATGCCGAGAAAATTCTTGTCAATGAGCATCCCTCATGTATCCTTGACCCTTAGGAGCTTTAAAGGCTTATTTATAAGGCTTTAATCAGTATTGCGGGTGTCATGAGGGATGGAGGCTTGTTGACAAGAAGCAATTGGAATAACTCTGTGAGTTATCAACCGCTATTTCGAAAAGTCCATACCGCTGATCCGGAAACAGCAAACCGTTTGTAGCGGAAAGTTTAAACCGATAAGGCGGAATCAGCAATTTATTCTTGGGATAAATATAGTACTTTAGTAGTCAAATATAAGTAAAGAAAAAAATAAAACCAATTTGAGATAATAAAACATCCTAAAATTACAAGGCTCTTATAAAATAAAGGTATAAGGAATAAAACATAATATGAAACTACTGTTAACCGGCGTGGATGGTAATCTTGGCAGTGCCGCAGCTGATATTCTTTTGACGTTGGAACCAAAAGAGAACCTTGTTTTCTGCGGATACAATCCTGATTCTTTGAAGAAGTATGCAGATATGGGTATTGAGACTCATGAAACG
>JAFRJA010000006.1 GCA_017432545.1 Erysipelotrichaceae bacterium | reverse complement strand
TTTTCAATTGAATTCTAGCACATATCTACCTGAAGGATCAGCGCTTCCCAAGGCTTCAGTATCCCTTTATCATGTTGCGGACAGGAACAGATAAGCACTTTTGTGTTTTCTTCATATATAGGATCGATGTTTACCTCATAGTCTTTAAAGTTCACTAAGACCCTGATCGTTTCATCCTTGTTGTATCTTTCATAGATATAGACATCGTTGTTGTCATCTTCAAATGATCTGAACTTTCCATCGATCAAGGCCTGATGTTTATCTCTTAACTGTTTCAGCTGACGGTAATAATTCAAAGCAGAAGAAGGATCATTTTCTTCTTTTTCGACATTTATTTCGTGATAGTTGTCATTGACCTTGAGCCACGGTTTGTCTGTTGTGAAACCGGCGTTTTCTTTATCATTCCATTGCATCGGCGTTCTGGCATTGTCTCGGGAACTGCGATGGACACCTTCCAGAGCTTCTGATTCCGAAAAACCTTCTTCAAGCGCCATATCAAATTGAACATGAGATGAAAGATCATCGTAATCGTTTATATTGTCCCAGGCCACATTACTCATACCGAGTTCCTGACCCTGATAGAGAAAAGGTGTGCCTCTTAAACTCATCAGTAAAGTAGCGATGACTTTGGCAGCTTTTTTCTTATCGGCGTCTTTAGAAAAGAAATGATCGACGCTGCGCGGTTTGTCATGGTTTTCAAAATATAGAGGATGCCAGCCATATTCGTTTACCGCATATTGGAAGGCATTCAGATTTCTTTTTAATTCCGATAAGGACCAGTCATAAGGCTTGCACCAGTTTTCACCATTCACAAACTCCGGTGAGATATGGGTGAATTCGATCACCATATCAAAGACCCCGTTTTCGCCGACCCAGTCTTTCAGTTCTTGCGGATCTACACCGTTTGTCTCACCAACCAGGAAGATGTCTTTTCCTTCCCGGACTTCTTTTTTAAATTCTCTTAAGAAATCCAATATCCCTTCCTGGTTGCGGGTGAGCCTGTTGATGTCACTCATTCCATCAACCCCATCCGGAATTCCGTTTTTGAATTCCTGTGGTTTCTTGATATAGGAGATCGCATCGATCCTGAAACCACCGACACCTTTAGCGACCCAGAAGTTGGCGACATCAAAAAGCGCTTTTCTCACTCCGGGATTTTCCCAGTTGAGATCAGGCTGGGCTTTCGCAAAAGTGTGCAGGTAATACTGTTTCCGATCTTCGTTCCAGGCCCAGGCGCTCCCGCCGAATAAGGCTCGCCAGTTAGTCGGTGCGTTTCCGTTTTCATCCGGATCAGCCCAGATATACCAGTCGCTCTTCGGGTTGTTTTTTGAACCCGCGGACTCAAGAAACCAGTCGCATTTATCCGAACTGTGATTGAAGACCAGATCAAGGATGATCCTGATGTCTCTTTTCTTGCCTTCAGCTATCAGTTCTTCCATGTCTTCCATCGTCCCGTATTTAGGATCGATCTGATAATAATCGGCTACATCATAGCCGTTATCGATCATCGGGGACTTGTATACCGGCGTCAGCCATAAAGCTCCAATACCCAGGCTTTTCAGATAATCCAGTTTCTTAATGATTCCTTTTAATGTGCCGTTTCCCAAACCTTTATCATCATAAAAACTCTTGGGGTAACATTCATAAAGGATCGTTTTCTGCCACCATTTCATAGTTTAATTGTACACTCGTTGAACCACCTAAAAAGGCATTATTCATGCCTTGTTGGTTCTGCTTTGATGTTATTAATCGTTTCCATACCTGTAGGTATACGAAAGCAATATGGTCGTACCGAGTACCGGTATCGATAAAGCGGTTATCACATGGATCAATTGGATATTCTGCAACATCTTGAAGATGAGCCAGAATTCAACCAGGAATTTGACCGATACAGAGGCAGCCATTGAAACAAGAGCCTTCTTTCTGTCGCTGAGATTCTCCGCAAACCTGATCACGGAAGCGAAACAGAAAAGGTTGCAGGCGTTGACGATCAGGGTCTCCAGATCACCGAGCCCGAATCCCTGCATGAATTTTCCTGAATACAATATCTCGATACCCAGTAATGCCGCATAGGCATAGACCGCGATCTTGTAGTGGGCATCATCTTTCTTGTAGTTATAAAGTGAGTAAACGATTATAAACAGATAATCGATAACAAACAGTATACTGCTTAACAAGGTCAGCACATCAGGGTTTGAGACGAGCACTCTTTTCAACATGAGCAGCGATGAAGCCGCTCCGATGATCGTAAAGATGGCCTGAATGATAAAAATGACTTTGTTTGGTTTTTTCATAATCTTCTTCCTTTTCTATTCTGCTTTTGTATCAACGATCCCCAGTTCCATATATAACTGATAATAGTTGTCATAAAGACCGCAGATCACATCCATCCCCACATTGGGACTGAAAGCCTTCTGAGCGACCAAAGCCCAGGAACCGTATTTTTCAAACAGCTGTTCCGGTGTCGGTCCATCTTCCTGCCCATAAGTCTCAAGATTGCTTTCTTTGACCTTGGCCAGACCTTCCGGATCATCCTTCATCGCCTCCAAGCGCAATCTGTTTCTTTCGGCTGAAACAGCCCGGGCGATCTCTTCCATCGACTTTCCTTCATCTCGCATCGTGTAGAGGATGTCGATCATTGATTCCATCGACTCGTGATAATCCGTTCTTTCGGCCTTGGCTGAGGCAACGAATTCCGGATCGGTCCAGTCATATTCCGCATAGGTCCCTAACCTTGAAGAATTCGGATCAGGAGAAAAGCCATATACCGCATCCGGATTTTCTACGATATCTTTCATCGCTTCCGGATTTTCTCTTGGATCATGAACGTATTTGAAAGCTTCCGGTTTCGGATTTATTTCCAGTTTCTCGATGTTGCATCCTGTCATCACTAACAGGATCATCAGCACCATACATATTTTCTTAACTAACATTTTTATTCCTTTACGCTATGGCACACAAATAATAATCTATAAATAATAAACTATTAAAATCATAGCACATCATTCAAGCTCTGTATAATTCAGACCGATCTGTTCCCTGATCTGATCAAGGATCTTCATCACATCCAGAGTATGGCTCAGATTGTGCATCCTGCTTTCATTAAGTCCTTCCCTGATCTCTTGCGCTACTGTATCAAATTCATCGAGATATGAATTGAACTTTGGTCCTGGTCCCTTAAATCTTTCTTTCTTAAACAAGCCTTTACTCAAGGTCAATCCGTTCATCATGTGATATAAAAGAACGTGGTAGTGCTTTATGCTATGTGGGAACTTGATCCTGCACAACGGCCGGTGATAATTTCTTTTGATGCCAATGGCGGCTTATCTGATACAATACCAGACTCATTATCCGTTCCTAAGGGTGTATGGACAAGATTGCCAAAACATATGGTTTCCTGGGATCCTCAGCATGATTTCTTAGGTTGGTCAACTGATAAGAAAGATAGCGAACCGAAATGGAAAGCCGGAGGTGCAGTGGTCTTTAATGAAGACACGACTCTTTACGCTATTTGGCATGCCCATTATAAAGTTATTGAAGGTGCTGGCTCTATCTGGGTGAAAGACAGTGGAAAGACACAGCGCTTTGTTGCTGATGGAAATTATAAGTATTTTAAAGAGTTCAAGATAGACGGTAAAGTTTTTAGCAATGGGGTCAATATTTATTCCGGCAGCACTGTCGCTGATATCAGCGCTGATGGTATGGAAACACTTTCTGTCGGTACTCACACCGTCACCTTTGTCTATATAGACGGGGAAGCTTCTGCAACCTTTACTGTCATGAGACAAGTACCGCCAACCGGAGACGCCAGTTATTTTGAGATGCTTCCGCCATACGGAGATGCGGCTTATCTTGAACTTAAACCGCTCAAGATCGGCTCTGCGATCGTAGGACTTGCACTGCTATGCTTAATGCCGCTTGTCACTAGAAGAAAGTAGCAGCTTATTGTTTCCTGTTTAAAAACAGAGCACATAATAAAGAATTCAAAAAAGCCTGAAAAGGCTTTTTCATAAGTATTATGGTGGAGGATACAGGGCTTGAACCTGCGACCTCACCCATGTGACGGGCGTGCTCTCCCAACTGAGCTAATCCTCCATAATTTCATTATAGTACTCTTCTGCTGGTAATTTTATGAAACTGTATTGAAGTTTATATGACCATTTTTCAGTTCATGATCGCTATCCTGTCGTTGCTGTTGTAACGGCCGGATAAACTAAATTGTTGCACCCACAGAGCGGAAAGGCCGTGCTATGAACACGACCTTTTCCTTAAGTCCGACACTTGCGTCACTTGAATTATAACTTTTTCAGCCCAATCATTCTCCCCTTTACTGTAATTTGCTCTTAGGTTTGACCTCCGTTTTCCCGAGAATAATCATATTCTTTAAAAATGGTCTCAAATATAAATGCAGGTTTTTTTAACCTTATAGAAAGGAAGTAATTATGGCAGGAAAAGAAATCAGAGATGAGAGTTTGTTGGATGTAAACGGCGGGAGATGGACCTTTCAGACCCTGACTCCCGAAGAACAGAAAAGATTCAACGAAGTCTATAGAGGACTTAATGATGAATGGAATTATATCGACTATAACGAGTTCATCCTTGAGATGAATAAAAAATACGGCGAATAATAGACCGGCTTCAATAATTAAGTATAAGTGAAAACGGAATCTGTATATTCAGATTCCGTTTTTTAATGATCGTGTGATTTGTTTATTATTCTGCCGGAACAGTCATCTCAAGTCCGCAGATCTTACAGACGATCGTATCGATACCGTTATCTCTGCTTTTGAGCCTCCATTCGCCGCTATGCCTGCACATCGGACAGCTTACGTTTTCGTGAATCTTTGGTTCAGCCGGCCTTTGTTTCTTGGTATGAGTGCTCTGCTGACCGCACATTTCACACTTATAGGTGTCGGTGAATTCGTCACTGGCTATCAGTTTGATGTCCATCTTACCGCAGATAGGACAGACGGTCGTTCCTTCGCTGAATATGACGTCAGCTCCACCGGAAACTTTTTCCAGCTTATTGTCTTTGATCTTGTTTTCTGTCATCTTTAGTTCTCTGAAGGTACAGTCATCTGTAAGCGACAGATTTTGCATTCAACGGTATCGATACCGTTTTCAGATTTTACGAGATTCCATTCACCAACGACACCGCATTGTCTGCACTGAAGATTTGCGTGATATCTTGGTCTTTCTTTCTTGGTATGAACTGATTCGCTGCCGCAGTAATCACATTTATAAGTGTCGGTAAATTCATCACCGGCGATCAGTTTGATATCTTTCTGTCCGCAGACCGGGCAGACAGGTGTATTTCCATAAAAGATCGTATTGATTCCGCCGGATACTTTTTCCAGCTTGCTGTCCTGTATCTTGTTGTTTTCTGCCATTTTGCATACCTCTTTCTTTCTGTGATCTATACGTTAATTATATAGGA
>JAFRJA010000070.1 GCA_017432545.1 Erysipelotrichaceae bacterium | reverse complement strand
TCTATGACAGATTCAGGATCGAATGCCCTATGGCATTTAAGAAGCAAGGAGATATCCTGATACCTCAGAAAGATCTGAAAAGGAGACAGGATTCAGATCAGATCATACTGTAGCTAGAAAATGTGACAGGGAATTTAGGATAATTTACCTGTTGCTGTTGTAAACAACAATAGAATTGAATTAATAGCAGAAAGGCAGTCTTATCTTCTTTTTGACCGTATGGTTGCATATCATGTTATGAATGGTTTACCAGTGCCGATTGATGCGACAGATTTTTATAAAGGTTTGGATGAAAAGTTTTTAAAACGCGATGGCATGTATTTTCTTCCAAGTCAAGTCAACGAATACGATACAGCCAGAATTACAAACGAAGTAGAAGATGTTGAATTCAGCTTGTTCGTCAACAATGAAAAGACAGCCATATCATGGTTGTATTCTCAATTAAGCGAAGAAAACGAAGGTCCTCAAACATATGCCAAGATTCAGCCTAAGTTTATGCAGGAAGTAAAATCAGTTGAGAAATATGAACAGATACCTGAATTAGCAATACTGCTAGAAGAGAACTTTCTTAAAGACGACGCAGGACGTTGGTATATACCAGACAGAACAAAAGAAGCGGATATTGCTAAACTGAGAGAAAAGAATTTATTAAAAGAATTTGATGAATATCTCAATAGTAAAGGGAAACTTAAATTATTCAGATCAGAAGCAGTTAAAGCAGGTTTCTCTAAACTTTGGAAAGACAAGAATTATAAAGCTATCGTGGATTTTGCAGAAAGGCTTCCAGAGCAAGTTATCCAAGAGGACCCAAATCTACTGATGTATTACGATATAAGTTTAAGCAGGATCTAAATAGATATGTACAATACGGGTGATTTTGTATTTGATATCGTTTCTAAAACGAGTGTCCAGGTATTAGAAAGAATAGATATGTGGGGATACACAACATATCGTGTCTTTAATCCGGTCACTAATACAGTTTATAAACTTAACGAAGGTCAAATAAAAGGCCAAAATACGGAATCCGGTTTTGATGAAGATTACCTGCGTTATGTTGTAATGCTTTCGAAGATAAAGAACGAACTATCAGAAGGAATCTTAACATCCCTACCAAGCACCGTTATTCCGTTGCCACACCAGATATATACCCTGAATAGAGCATTAAAGACAAATCAAGTAAGATACATACTTGCTGATGAGGTTGGCTTAGGAAAAACTATAGAAGCTGGGCTAATCATTAAAGAACTTAAAGCAAGAGGCTTAATAAAGAGAATTCTCGTTGTTTGTCCTACCGGATTGGTTACGCAGTGGTCTCAGGAAATGAAAGAAAAATTCAACGAAAGGTTTAATGTGATCTTGCCGGCCGACTACGACACGATAAGAAGGATCTCTGATAACAAAGATATCTATGGACAGTTCGATCAAATAATCTCCCCGATGGATTCAATCAAGCCTATTGATCACCGGGCAGGATGGGACGAAGAAAAAATAGATAAGTACAACGAAGAAAGGATTTATTCGATTATAAATAGCGGATGGGATCTAATCGTTATCGATGAGGCGCATAGAGTGGCCGGAGCTACCGGTGAAGTTGCCAGATATAAACTGGGACACATGCTGGCAGAAGCAAGCCCGTATTTGTTGTTATTATCGGCAACGCCGCACAACGGCAAAACAGAACCTTTCTTACGCTTAATTCGTTTACTGGATGAGGATGCCTTCCCGAACGCGAAATCCATTGTAAGAGAACAGGTAGCCCCTTATTTGATTCGTACAGAGAAGAGGCAAGCGATTGATAACAATGGTAATCTGCTGTTTAAAAACCGATTTACGCATTTGGAAGAACTGTATTGGGAAGACAAACATTCGTTGCAAAGAGAAGTATATGAAAAAGTAACCTCATATGTTGGGAAGTCATACAATAAAGCTCTTCGCAATTCTAAAAAGAATATGTGTCTGATTTTCTTGCTGATAATCATGCAAAGAATGGCCACAAGCAGCACGGCTGCTATTAAAGAGAGTCTTGAAAAACGATTAAAAGTTTTAGAAAACAAGGATTTCAAAAACTATTCTTTGAATGAGGACGATCTATACGATTTGGATATCGAAGACGGATCTGAAGAAGCTTTGGAAGCAGAATCCATAGATCAGCAAGAAGAGATCAATGAACTGAAAGATATTTTAGAATTAGTTAACCGGGCAGAAATACAGCATCCTGACGTCAAGCTTGAAAAGCTGGTAGAAATAATCGATAAGCTGTTTGCTGTTAACAGAAATCAGAAGGTAATTATCTTTACAGAGTTTGTTGGTACACAGAAGTTCCTTCAAAAAGCGTTGGATCATCAGGGCTTTGATGTAACGATTCTCAACGGCAGCATGAGTATCGAAGAAAGAAATGAAGCACTCAAGGAGTTCAAGGAAAAGAATAACATATTCATTTCAACCGATGCCGGTGGAGAAGGTCTAAACCTTCAATTTGCAAACGTCATCATTAATTATGACCTTCCTTGGAATCCGATGAAGATCGAGCAAAGATGTGGCCGCGTCGACCGTATCGGGCAGACAGAAGATGTACATGTTTTCAATTTGATCGTAGGAGAAACGGTAGAGAATCGCGTTCGTGAAGTGTTAGAAGAAAAGCTCTCTGTGATATTGGATGAGATGGGTGTCGACAAGTATTCAGATGTCCTTGACAGTCAAGCATCAGATCATAATTTTACCGATGCATATATTCGATCAATTACACATCCAAACAAAATAGAATTGAATGCTTATGGAGTAGAATTGGATCTAAGAGAAGCAATAGAGAACGCCAGGAAGTATAAAGAAGTATTAAAGGACGAAAAAGATTTAAGTGCACTTGTAGGCAGCGAATCTGATTTCGATGTTTACGATGCTTTAAGTAAGATGCTACATCATTATCGTGTGTGGAAAAATAATGATATCAAGCTCGAAACAGCAGATCTTAATGATCCGGAAGTAGTTGAATTACTAAATACACCAGTATTGCAGGATGTTGGAGCACCGATCCTTTCGGTTGCTATCAACGATTTTCCAAATGAGGAAGGATATTTTATGCTTTGGAAATTATCTATTTCCAACAGCGAAGACAACAGCAGAATCATACCTGTATTTATTAATAAAGACGGTGTGGTTAGGCCTCTATCAGGCAAGAGGATCATGGATATGCTGTTAAACGAATACTCTCGTTTGATGGTCAAGCCTTCCGAATCATTAGATCCGGTACGTTTTGAAGAAATCAAGAAAGCAAGCACAAATGCTTTATATGATGATTTTGAGAACATGAAAGCAGATTATTTACAGAAGAACGAGGATCAATACCGAAAGTATATGTATGCTTGGGAACTTCGCAATGAATCAGTAAATCACATTGGTATCGAAAACATTAAACAAACAAGAATTAAAAAGCTGCAGGAAGAAAAAGCAAGGATAGAAGCGGAACACAAACAAGGGAAACAGGTATGTCCTGAACTGTCTTTGATGTTGCTGGTGAAGCTGGAGGCATAAGATGTTTAGAGAATACATATTCAATAAAGTCTATGGCAATCAGGCGAACAAGATCATCATTGTTGATGAAGACAACATAAGAGAGAAATACCAGTATAAGGATGTTTTCGTTGAGCAAAGGTATTTGTTTATCGAGTATAAAGATGATCTGTCTTTTAGAATCGAGTATGATTCCTTGATAAAAGAAGAATCGGCAAAACTGGTCGTTGTTGTGGATTCAAAACAGTACATTCCCTATGATGTGCTAAAAAGGTTCACAGTTACAAACATAAGTTATGAAAAGCTATTTTCTAGAATCAACACCGAAGTATTGAAGGATCTTGATCCCGATCTGGATCTGCTTTCAATTGCTTATGACGATTTATACAACAATATTTTATCAGCCAAAGAAACCGAATCATTTATTAAGAAAACTGTATATGGAGTCGAGAATATAAAACGATGCTGCGACATTTATAACAAAGAACTTCGAAATCTTGTTGAAACGGCGGCCGATTATAAAGACTGGTACAGAATTGCTGAGATTAAAGCAATGATCGATGTGCGTTGTGCTCAATATCGTTTGCCGGAAATGACACAGTATGTGAATGATGGCTTTAAATCGTTTGTCTTAAATGATTATGGAAAACTGTCCAGCGTTTTAGATTCGAACGGTCCTGTACTGGTTAGCAAGGCTATGGAGTACATGCGTTCACACAGCGAAAAATTTGCAATCATTGTTATGGATGGAATGTCCGAGTTTGATTGGGCAATACTGTCTGAATCCTTTAAAGGTGTTCCTTATGAAAGGACCGGAGTGCATGCCATGATACCGACCGTGACTTCGATCTCAAGGCAATGTCTGTTATCAAACAAATATCCAAGTCAATTATTAAGTCCGTGGAATCAATCAAAAGAAAAAGCTGAATTTGTTGAATGTGCAAAATCTCTTGGTTACAGTGATAACCAAATTGCATACGAACGAGGATATGAAATAGAACTGTCATCATTTGTAAAATGCGCTGCAGTGATTATAAATGATATCGATGATCTTGTTCATGGACAGCATCAAGGCAGAGAAGGAATGTATAACGATATCTCGTATTTGGCTCAAACAAATAAACTTATTAATCTATGTAACAAATTGTTATCATCTGGATATGATGTTTACATCAGTTCAGACCACGGGAATACTTATTGTACTGGTTTAGGAAGATTGACAAAGACCGGTGTCGAAACAGAAACCAGAAGCCATAGGATGCTGGTTTTAAATGACTTTGCAGATAAAGAAACAATAATGAATCGATATGGGATGATCGAATTTCCAAAGTATTACTTGGACAAGGATTTTGATTATCTAGTATGTGATACCGGCACGTCTTTAGATAATACCGACGAAAAAGTAATGAGCCACGGAGGGATATCGATCGAAGAAGTAATTGTGCCCTTTATTAAGATGAAAGCGAGATGATGGCGATGGGGAAAATGGTTGGTTTAAGTCGCAACATAAAACTACGATGGCTCAACAAGACAGTTGAGTATGTTTTGGAAAACAAAAGTGAAGAAGAAATAAAAGAAGATCTGAACGATTATTTATCTTATGAAATCAAAAGCAAAGACAACCTGAGAAAAACAAGGGAAATCCTTTCGAATATCTGGGTTTATTCAAAAACAAAACAACCTGAACTCCACCAAAGAGCATTGAACCTGATTGAAAAGTATCCTGACGATGTTTTAGGTATTCATTGGTGCATGATGCTCCTCGCTTATCCGGTGTTATCAGATCTGTCGGTTCTGTTTTCAAATCTCTCTGAGTATCAGGAAGAAATAACACTGTCACAGATAAAGAACAAAATGTTTGATGAATGGGGCGAAAGGACGACTCTATTTCATTCGCTTGATAAGATAATCCAGACTCTTAAAGATATGGAAATTCTTTATAGTGAAAAGCCAGGGAGATACAAAGTTGTTAAACACGCTGTCGATCATAAAGAGATAGTAAATTTTATGGTATTGGCTGCACTTTATTTACAAAATGGAGCATATTATTCAGTTTCCGATCTGAGTCATATAAAACAGTTTTTTGCGTTTGATTATTCAATTGATAGAACATCCCTATTTGAAGAAGAGAATATAGTTGTCAGCAACTTTGGAGGGAATCAGACGGTATCGTTAAGATAGAGACTTTTATAGAACAGGAGCATTGAGTGTACATATTTGATCTAATCAACAACGAGAATTTCTTTAAACCGTTCTGTAGCAAAAACAGATATGTTTATTATGACTGTATCTGCGAACTTGTGAAGAAATCCAAAGGAAGACCTGTTCTCTACGATAACGATGCAAGAGATGCTCTTAACATTTATCTGAGCAACAGCAAGCTGGACTACATCGAAGAAACAGATGATGTTACGCACGAGCAGATCACAAAGACCGGGACCGACATCATGCGTTACTTCCGCTCCTGTGGTTGGTTGACAGAAAAAGAGATGGGCAGAAGCGGCGAGTACGAGACGCATGTTACGCCATACTGCCGTCGTCTGATCGAGTATCTACAGGATCTTACTGAAAAGAATGATGACGGATCTTTATCAAATAAGATTATTAATATGTATGAAATCCTAAAGTCTTCATTTAGTGAGGAATCAATCCGTTCCGACAGACCGTACGCCAATATATTAAAACCTTTATTGGAAAACATGGAGGATCTAAAAGAAGAACTCTTTGATCTGAAAGAAAATATTGGAAGAATCATGATGATGGCAATGGATCTTCAGAATATGAAAGGGATCGGAGACTTTATGTTGAAAGACGATCTCCTGGAGAAGTTTTTCAATGACTACTTCTATATCAAAAACAACGGCACCATTGCCATTGTGATAGGAACGATCAAAGATTATCTAAGAAGACTTAACAGCGAAGAATGGGTTGCTAAAATCGCAAGAAACTATTCTGACCAGAAGGAAGTTACAGATAAAACAGCCAGAGAATTTGTCAACAACAGCCTGATGGATATCCGGTTTTTTATCACGGACGAGTATCAGGAATATATCGAACAGATAGAAGAGCAAATCAATAATTATTACAGTCTCGCTCACTCCAAGATTGCAATGTTCTCTAAATCCGGAATCAACATTGAGTTGGCTTTAGATGAGTTCTTAAAGAACGTAAACAAGCTGAGTGACGAAGAACAGAAACAGGTACTGAATGATATATCGGAGTGCCTGCTGATCAGCAGTCAGAAATATATCAATACCAAGTCGTTCTTATTAAGAAAGCGTAAAAAGAAAGAAGATCAGCCAGGATTGGAAATATTTGATATCAGCGAAGAGGAACTAGAACGGATGACGAATGAAGTCATACTGAATAAGAACAAATTCTCTGCGAAAGAAGTCACCGGATACTTTAATGATAAGTTTGCACATAAGAAAATAATAGAACTGAAAGATGAGCCAATTCTGAGTCGCTATGATGCGCTGATGTATGCTACTGCAGTATCGATGACAAAAAATACCGACTTCAATTATGATGTGGAGATTCTGGATGATGTAATCGATTTCGGCTTTGTCAGAATGAGCGACTTAAAGATTACGCCAAAGGAAGGAGGCGCACATGAATAAGTATGATTATCTGGAGGAGATGAGCTACAGTGAGCAAATCCTCTTCAAAAAGAGTATACGTAAACTCTTAGATACGACGTTCATAGTAAAAGATAAAGACGAGAAACTTTATCAGTACATTGCCAGAGGATCAAACAGGGAGAACGTTTCCGAGTATCTGAGGCTGATTGGCTACAACCTGAACGTTGCTGATGAGCAGGGTGTCATCATGCTTTATCAGGATGAAACCGATGATGAAAACGTCGGATTGAAAAGAACAAATCTTCAATCGTTTGATGGTACACAGATCAAGTTTCTTTTGATAATGTGGCAGGCTTTCCTTACAAAGTACTCGTATGAAAGAGAAGTATATCTGACCGTTGGCGACATCATTGATAAGCTTAAGTTCTACGGCGTTTCCGCAGAGTTGAATCAAACTTCATTCAAGGACAATATGAAGCTGCTCAGAAGATACAATCTGATCGATTTCCGCGGCGATGATTTTACAGAAGATCTCAGCATCAGATTGTATCCGTCTTTAATGTTTTGCATGAATATCGATCAAATGAAACAGGTGATCAGCCAGTATATATCCGATCAGGATTATCTGTTTGAAACCGATGAAACAGCTGAAGAGGAGGAAGAAAATGAATAAGATAGAGCTTAAAAACATATTCCTTCTGAATTGGTACGGATTTGTCAATGTGACAATTCCGGTAGATGATGATCTGACTTTTATTACAGGAGAAAACGAGAGCGGAAAATCAACGATACTTGATGCTTTCAAATACGCGTTCATTGGCGATACGGAGTTCAATAAATCATCCGGCGCAGCAAAGCGCGATCTGAAATCGTATACGAGATGTCTGATCGACCCGACAAAAGGCACCTATGCAAGACCGGCAGATAAATATCCTACGGTCTATACACATATTGCGCTTGAGTTTAATGACGAACTGAATAAAAAAGACTTTGTTCTAGGTGTCGTAATAGAAACTTCATCAAGCAACGATATAAGCTCGACGCGTTATATTATCAACAACAAGAGGATCGAGGACCTTTGTTTCACTTATTATGAAGGCGAAAAAGAAGTACCATACAGCGCTAGAAGATTCTGTGAACAATATCAAGTCAAACAGATGCAGGTCAACGACGGTTTGGAACAGTTCATGAATGCAGTGGGCTTGAGATTAAGTAAGAACTACAGAGATGATTACAAACGCAAACTGCGTAACATGATGACCTATAAAGCGGAATCAAGGATCCCGGAATTCATGAAGAGATTTGTGCTTGAAGATAAGCCTGTCGACTTCAAGAAACTGAAAGATTCCAAAAAGAACATTGATCAGTTAAATGCAGACCTGTCAAACATCCAGGAAGAGCTGTCTATTATTGATGATATTCTGGATGATTATAGCGAATATGAAAGAATATCGGCGCGTCTGGTCCTTGATGATGTTAAAGATATCTACGGAGATATATTGAAACTTGAACACGAGATATCCCAGAACGAAGGAACAGAAAGACAGAACACATTGAGGATCAAGGAGATCGACGATAAGATCCCGGAATATGAAAAGGAAAAAAGTAAGAAGTTTGATGAACTGACAGAAGCAAAGATGCAGTTGTCCCAGATGGATGGACAAAAAGCCATTTCTGATGAAGAACAGAAGAAAAAAGATCTTGAATACGCACTTAAAGATTTGAATCTGAAACGCCAGCAACTTAAAAATTTCCAGGAAGTTGTTAATAGTCTCTTGGAAAAACAGAAAATCGCAGAAGATCAAACGATCGATTCAAATATTCTACAATCTTTGGAAGAAAGAGTTTATGACGATTCACAGAAAAAGTTCGCGGTTGAAAGACTGAAAAGCAAGCTTCAAGAAATCGTTCAAAACGCAGACAACAAAATCGGTGAATTGAATTATCAGAAAAATCTTTGCGATGCCGAAATATCAAGATTACAGAATAAGCTTGATGAATTAAACAAGAATCAGATCAATCTCGATAGCACAAGAAACCAAACAAATCTGATTTCAGAGATAAATCGGGAATTTGAAAAACGTAGGATCAATTCCACGGCAAAAATGGCCTATGAATTTGTGGCAGACATCGATAATGAGTGGCAGAATTCTGTGGAAGCATTTTTGAATGTTCATAGATATGCTGTTATTGTTGAGCCGGAATACTTTGATATCGCCAATGATGTTTTGGATAAATCAAACAACCGCTATGTCGAATTAGTCAGAACAAAAGCGTTGGAAGAAAGAAATGTTGAGGTTGTGGAGGATTCAGTTGTTAAAAAGCTGGAGGTCAACAACGACATAGCCAGAAAGTACTTTGAATTCTGGCTGGGAAGAATACACGCCGTGGATATCAGCGACGTTCACAACTATGACAGCGCAATGTCCAAGGAAGGGAAGCTGTCCCGCAACATGTCGGTGACATATCTGGATTTCCGCAGATTGAAAGAATTTTGTTTAGGGTTTAACGCCATAAAAAAGACAAAGAAAATTGTTGAGAAAGATCTTGAACTCGAGAAAGAAAAAGAAGCTGATCTGCTTAAACAATTCAACAGTTATAACGATCTGCGATCAGACATGACATCATATCTAGAATCATTTAAAGATTATGATTATAGTTCAGCATTCAAGTATGTAGATACACTTTCAGATATCAATAAGTCGGAAAACAGACTAAAAGAACTTAAAACAGCTCTTGAAAACAATTCAGAATATATGACGTTATGTGAAAGAGTTGATTATTATGAGAAAGAGCATAAGAAACTGGAAGATAGGATTCTCGACCTTTCCGGCGAAAGAAGCAAAAAGCAGTCAGATAACAACTATTTACGAAATGTTATTGAAAGCGGAAGAAGAGAGATAAACGAAAAGAATTCACAGATCGAGAATATCGGTGTCAATTATCCAACACAGGTCAAAGATGCTTTGGAAGAGTGTAAACTGTTCGACTATCTGACCATAGAAGCGTCCAAAAGATCATATGAGACGCGTTCCAGAGAAGACAGGCGTAAAAGAGAGCTGGAGAATTCCACAATACCGACCAAACAGAATAAATACAATTCGAAAAGGAACCCGGACGATTATTTACCGGTAGGCATCGAACACGAAGCAGTTTACAGGAAGAGAAAAAACAAACTGCAGGTCGATGATCTGGATAAACTTCAGAGCAAGATGAAGACTCAGACCAGAAAATATGAGCAGATATTTAAAAACGATTTCTGCACAAGAGTTTATCAGGCTGCAAAAGATGCTTTGTCTGATACAAGAGACATCAATAAGGAGTTAAGAAATCTCGCGTTCTCAACCAGATATCAGTTTGAGATCAATATGGTGAATGATGGTTCCGATTATGCAAAAGTAATTAAGTATTCAGAGTTCCTCGAGAAAACCGCTTCTACCGATTCAAGCCAGATGCAGCTGGGAGACGTCAGTGGATATTCATCTGAAGAAATGGATGAAATGGAAGAAGAGATCCTGGAGATCATAAACAGAATCACTTCAAAAGATGACAACGATGAAGAGATGCTTAACTTTTCAGATTACCGGAATTATCTGCAATATGAAATCACCATAAGTAACGAAGATATACCGGAAGGGAAGCTTTCAAGGCAAATTGGATATAATTCTGGTGCGGCCACTCAGATACCGTATTTATTGATTCTTGCGGCTTCTTTGTCTATGTTCTATAACCAGAGAGAAAACTGTTCGCGTCTGATATTCATTGATGAACCATTTGAAAAAATGTCAGATGACAACATTAAGAAGATGCTGGAATTCTTTAAGCAACAAAATTTCCAGGTTATTCTTTGCGCGCCAAGTAACAAGATGGATTCGATCGGATCAGAGTGTAATACGATTGTTCCGGTTTTAAAGATCAGAAACGAAAAGATGCTGATCGGAAAGGTTCAGTTTAATGAACACTAATGATTTCATTAGAGATATTCTTCTTGCGCTGGTTCATAAGAAGAACAAAAGAAATCTTAAATATGGGGAAAAGGAGATTGGAAGATCCATAATCGTCAGGCCCAAAGATTTTTATAACAGGTACGGATCCGAAAATGCAGATGTATCTGTTGAGAAAAAGTTCAACGAGGCTGTATCGATCCTTGAAAAGAAAAACTATGTCAAAGCAGACAGAGTGAAATACAGCGATGATATAAAGAAAATCTCGTTAAATACAGGAACAGAACAGGATATAGAAGATTTTCTTAATGATACATTTGGAGTAACTCCAAGATACTTTGTCGTTGAAGAAGTAAAGGAGCTGATAGAAAAATATAAAAATAACGGCAAACTCACAGAATACTATTCTAATCAGCTGCTTAATAAAGTCGAACACACAATAAGTGATATAGAGATTGAAAAAGAAGAAAAGGTATTCAGTATTCTCGATTTTATTCAAAACAATGGAGAAGACTTGTATATCAGAGAAGTATCAATGCTGGTCTTCGGGTCATCAAAGGTCTTGGAAGAGCAACCGTTCTATAACAACATCTGTTCGATAATAAGAAACGCCACAGACAAACCTGCCGACGAAGATTCCGCAATAGATGATATTCTAAAAGATTTTCATATCATTAATGTTGATCAAGGCGTACTGTTAAAAGGTGATATCGTAATATCGATTTCCGGCTATGAGCTATCCATAAGAAATTTGTCGAACGGTGTTTCTTTGAACTCATCTGACATACCACTGATTGATTACATTAAGATAAAAACGGAAAACTTCATGACGATAGAGAATAAAACAGCCTTTTATCGTTTTGACAACAGTCGCTTCAGCGTTATGTATTTGGGTGGTTTTGCGAACAGGCATCAGGTTGAATTACTTAAAAGAATAATAACTGACAATCCGAATACAGAATATTATCATTTTGGCGATATCGATGCCGGCGGGTTCTTTATTCATCAGCATTTGTGCAGAAGTACTGGTAAAGAATTTAGGCCATATCACATGGGTGTTGATGAACTGTATAATCCCGATTATACAAACTGCCTCGTCAAGCTAACAAAAAATGATTATGACAGATTAAAAAGTCTAATTGAAAACAAGACATATAAAGAAGTGGTTGATGTCATGCTGAAAGAAGGAATAAAACTTGAACAAGAAATAGTATGCTTAATGTTACAAAAAGAAACCAAGGAAGGCACAGAGCTTGTAATATCAAAACGTTTCGAGGAGGAGGACCATGGAAGAAAAAGAAAAAGTAGCAGTTGAAGTATTAACAGAGGAAGTCAAAATACCAGCAGAAAACAAACAACAGAAAAAACCGGTCGGCGCTGTTGTTGAAGGTGTAAAAGATGTAGCTGAAAAGGCGCTGAATTTGTAGGAGATGCTGCAAAAGTTGCTGTTGATTTTGCAGGTGTTCAATTAAAGCAGGCCAAAAATGTGTTTGATAAGTTGAGCAAAGACTATGATGAAGCAAGATCAAAAAGAAATCTAGAAAAGTATCAGCCAATTTTTCCAGATGAATTGATTGACGGAAACATCAAGTATCCCAGCATGATTAATATCGTTGATTTTGATAAAAGAATGGGAGTTGAGGAATGTAAAGGAGCGGTCGGTTATAAAGAGAACATTAAAAACGTTGATCTTGTTGGCATCTATAAAAACGATGTAGCAAAATACGAAGGTATTGAGTTTTATCCGGATGCCTCTGCTTCAGTTTATTATGTTCATCCTTTTGAAAAGAACAAATACATCGAGGTATTTGAATACTTCAAGTATCTAAAAGAAGCCAAAGTTGCAGAGTTGGAGAACATTGCACAAAAGCTCGGAGCAAAGCATTTTTCTGTAAAAATATTAGAAGAATCTTTATCCAACGAGAAAGTCAAAAATAAAGGCAGTGTTGGAATCGGTGTCAATAAAGACAAGGCCGGTGTCGATGTTGAACAAGGATCAAGTGAGAAGAAATACGAATATGTCGGCATTGCTGCAGAAAACACTTATCCTGGGAAGGATCCAGAAAAACCGGAATTAGTATTCTGGGCAAACAACGAGTCTATTAAGAGCTTAGTCAAACAAAGACTTGATAAGGATAATCCTATTACATCAAAAAAATTCACATTAGATTACAACACATCTTCTGGGATTAAAGAAAAGGATGCTGCAAAAATCGATGGAGTATTAAAAGTGCTAAAATTCAAAGCCGCAGGCAGCATTGAAAAGGAAGCACAAAAAGAGAGCAAGAGAAGATTCGAGTATACGATAGATTTTTAAAGCGCAGGCACCAATGAAGAACACGAGCATACAAAACAACGCGAGATTAACCTTTAGTAGGACAATAATACTTGTTCTTGTTTTGATGGCGGGTTGTTCCTCAAATAATTCAGACAACAAGAATCCTGTTACGAAACAAGAAGAAAAGAAAGAGACAAGCTACACTTTAAAACCATCATCTTCATCATCGAAGACAGATATCGAAACAAAACCAAAAAACAGTAGCGATCCATATAACCTTAGCTTTACTGATTCCTCCCTGCTGTTTGACTCCGATCTTAGAAATATATTAAGCAGATCTGAACTGGAATACTGTTCTTATGTCATTGAAGATGTCCGCTCGAGCAATGTTACATTGACTTGGAATCTCAAAAGCAATGATAAGGAAGTGTACAGGTGCGATTATTCATTTGATAAAAACAGAAGCTATTCTGAACGTTCAGTAATAGCCTGCAAGATCTCTGAAGCATATGAGAAATATAAGAACGGTGATACTGCTTTGATAAGAGATTACGTCATGCCGGAAAAGAACGATGATATTGATATGTTCATAAACGAGAACAGTTCTTCCTATTATGAGAAATACTTCATCTTAGGCAAATATTCCGACATGTACTGTTACACAAAAGGCGATGATATCTATTTTGAATATTACTGGTACCAAAATACGGATGAAGGTCCAGCACTAGTTTATAAATCAACCGCAGAGAACACAGATACAACTTCAGGACAAAGATATCGAAACGATCTCTGGGAACTGTTTGAGCTTTCATATCGCAACATTGATATTATCCCTTATAATGAATATCCAAGAACCAAAGACTACTACGAAGTCTATCGCGACTGGAAAAACAAGGATCGTGACAGGAAAGAAAAAGAAAATTTGAAAGAAATGATAGATATCTATTGTGAATGTGGCGATGAAGATGAGCTTTACAGTGAATATGAAGATGACTTTGATTCCTGGGAGGAAGCAGCTGATTTCTGGGAAGAACACTGTGATTAGATGTGAGTAAAATTTGAGTAAAAAATATCTGGTAAAACAAAATAATAGGGATAAAAGCAATAATACTGATCGAAAATAGCACCGTTTATCATATGTAATCACCAGAAAAACAAACCTCTTATCGAGTGGGAATAGCATTTTGTGAACTGTGGTATATGAAATAAACCGCTGTATATCATATTCACTCATATCTACGTATTATATGTATTTCACGTGTCTGCTACCATTTTGATACCAAAAATGGCAGCAGATTTCTTTTATAAAACGTGCAAATCACTTCGGCGAAAATGCGCAAAATGCTCCGATAAAATATCACAAATCGCTTTGACAAAATTGCACAAATCACTCCGATAGAATAAAATACAGATATAAACAGGAGAGCAGTGAGTGTATGAAATATCTTCATAGGATAATAGACAACCAGTTTGAATTACTCATGGACGCGTTTGGTGCGGTACTCATAGTCGGACCTAAAGGCTGCGGCAAAACCACAACTGCCAAACAGAAGGCAGCTACAGTAGTCGAGTTTCAGGATGAAGAGGAGAGAGAGAATTATCTTCTGCTTGCTGAGAACAGACCTTCAAGGCTGCTTGCAGGTATAAAACCTATCTTGTTTGATGAATGGCAGGATGCACCAAAAATCTGGGGAGCAATCAGAAAGGATGTGGATGACAGCGGTCTTACCGGTCAATATATTCTGACTGGTTCTTCATCATCAAATGTTGATACTCCGCATACAGGAACACTGAGAATTGCCAGACTCAAGATGTATCCAATGAGTTTATATGAAAGCGGAGAATCTAACGGAAAAGTATCTCTTATTGATTTGTTTAATGTCAAAGATATCAATGATCAGGAGTGGGAGTCGGATTTAACGGTTGAAGATCTGATCTTTGCAATATGCAGGGGTGGATGGCCACGGGCGATTATAAATGAAAAATCGGCAGCAAAACTCATCGTAGCCAAAACACTGTTTAATCAGACAGCACAGGTCGATATATCTAACGTTGATAAAGCGAAAAGAAATCCTTCATGGGCGGAATCTATTCTTCGTTCATACGCCAGAAATATCTGTCAGCTTACAGAAATGAAAAATATCTATAAAGATGCGAAAACAGAAACAAATATGGCGGAAAGCACTTTCTTTGAATATATTGAAGCTCTGCAGAAACTGTATATTATTGATGATGTCGAGGCATGGTGTCCGGCAATCAGATCAAAAACAGCAATCCGCGCTTCAAAGAAAAAGAACTTTATCGACCCTTCGTTGGCTGTTGCGGCATTGGGCGTTGGTCCTGAATACTTTGATAAAGACTATAAAACCCTGGGCTTCTTGTTTGAATCACTGGTCATTAGAGATCTTAAAATATACTCGTCCGAACATGGAGGCAGAGTTTCCTACTATCGTGACAGATATGGATTGGAAGCAGATGCGGTACTTCATCTTGAAGATGGCAGATATGCTTTGATCGAAGTGAAACTTGGACAAAGAGAAATAGAAGAAGGAGCTAAGCACCTTCTTGAAATAGAAAGATTGATAGGCGAATATAATAAAACCGAAAAACAGGTTCCGCTTCGTCTGCCGGATCTGAAAATTGTCATCACCGGCACCAAGTATGGCTATATCCGGCCTGATGGAGTTTACGTTGTTCCTATAGGATGCTTAAAAGACTGATCAAACAGAAATGGTAAAACATACTGAATAAGTTTCCTTCTTGAACGGCTACCACTCTCTGATACCATTTTGCTGCCATGCGGATCGTAAACGTGGTAGATGTGAGTGAAACCTGTAGATATAAATGCATGAGATATATCAAAACGTAAATCATTTACTTTACGTGTATGATTTCATTACCGAGTAGGAATAAAAAAGTGCTTAATGGGGTAAAATATTAATAATTAAAAGTCCCAATTTGCACCAGGTGGCTGCAAAAGCCTTTATTCAGCTTCTTTCTTTGATATCACATCCCGATATTTCACTCTGATCGGCGAATTTAAGGCCATATTGATGAACAGATCCACCTTCTCATATCTGTCATATGGTTCATTTAAGATGAAGCAGATCAGGTTCATGAAATCCTGAAGGTTTTCTCTGTTATAGCCGCCGTGAGCTGCCATGAATCTTTTTGCCAGGGAATGAATCTCGTTGATGGAATCCAGAGGATTGTCTTCATCTTTGAGTTTCTTGATCTCATCGGCATCATACACTTCAGATGTCAGATGAAGCTTATCAATCAGAACAGAGTGTGATTTCTCGCCGTCATGGATCAGATGGGATCCTTCTTCGATATGAGTGCAGAATGTATTCCACGAAGATTTTAGGGATGGCTTTGATGTATTCTCACAAAGCAGAACGATCTTTCCCGAATCATCCTTGGCACAGCCGACACAGAGCTTGTTTCTGGAAATGCCTCTGTATTCCTTCCCATCCGGCTTGAGCTGTTTCTGTGATTCGATTTTCGTGAAGAAGGTTTCATCCAGAACAATCGTTCCTTGCAAGATGATGTCATCCTGATAGTGTTTCAGTACTTCAAACACCTTGATGAGCCAGTATTTGCCCGTAGAATAGGCATTGCGGTTGTCTCTGGCACTTGAAGTGATTGAATGGAATTCGAACAGATGTAACAGATATTCGACCCATTCCGATACCGGGATCTTTCTGTCCTCAAAGATCGTACCTGTCAAAGGATTGAAGTAATGATGACAATCCTTACAGAAATACCTCTGTATTCCATCTTTGAAACCGCTTCGGATCACATAAGGCGAACCGCAATAAGGACAATGGTTTACTAGAGTGGAATTGATCAGTTTTATCTCTTCATCCGATGTCTTCCTGTGTTTGGCATCATACCACTCATGGACGGTAGAAGAGATCAGTTCCTGAGACGGAGTCTTATGATCGGACTTATCCCAGGAAAGATTACGCAAAGAGTGTCCCCAATGGACACCGTGCTTGAATTGATTACTCATGGTTTTTGGCGATTGGACTTTTCAGGAGTGAACCAGCCAACCGCCAAGTCTTCTAACGCTGATTCATTCCTGAAAGGTCGTTAGTGTTCCCTTTCTCAGAACAAATCCATTATAAGACATCAGCCTGTGATTTAACCATGATTTACCTGCACTGTGCAAATGGGGACCTTATAAATATCTGTCGTTTGAACTGTTTGGCGAATCGATCGCCTATGACTCCAAAGTGGAGATCACAAAACTGCTGGAAAGGTGGTCTGGTAAAAAATGAAACTGATCGTACAGGGAGATGATTACGGTTTTACCAAAGGTGTGACCTACGGGATCCTTGAAGGCATCGACCATGGTGTCCTGACGGCTTCGGGAATGTTTGCCAACATGGACATCGCTCCATGGGCTGCAAAGTTCATGAAAGAAAGAAAAGACTTCTGCTGGGGCATCGACTTCAACGTCGTCTCCGGCCCAAGCGTATGTGATCCGAAAGAGATCCCGCATATGGTGGATGAAAACGGCGAATTCATACGTTCCGGTGTAAGAGTCAAAGATCCCCGCTTCCTTACGGAAGAAGGAAGGGCGGAGATGTTTCCGTACGATGAGATGTACAAGGAACTGCGCGGCCAGTATGACCGTTTCACAGAACTGACCGGCTTCAAGCCATCCTACCTGCATGCCCATTCGATCTCTTCGGAAAACTACGTGAAAGCCATCCATCAGATCGGAGAAGAGGAAGGCATCTTCTTCTCGCAGGACGTACAGGAAAAACTGCACTTCCATGGTTTGCATCGTATAAAAAAGCCAAAACCCAATGAGCCTGTCAAAAAAGAATTCGATCCTATGGCTCAGCTGAATAAAGATACGATCGCCCAGGTCTTCGAAAACGAAGAATTCCTTTTATCGGGCGAATATGCCCTCATCGGCGGTCATCCGGGCTATGTCGATGCCGACCTTTTGAGTCTGACGACACTGTCGCTGGAACGCTGCAAAGATTTGCAGATGATCCTGTCGCCGAAGATCCGCAAATGGATCGATGACAATCATATCGAACTGATCTCGTACAAGGATATCGTTCTATGATCAGAGCCGGTATCTTTGGCATACAGGTCCACACGGGAAAATTCATCGATCTCTTACGGAAAAACGGCGTCGAAGTCTGCGTCTGCTGGAACGATGAGGAAACAGAAGGCAGGGATCTGGCAAGAGAATACTCCCTGACTTATGAAGAAGATCTTCTGAAGGCGATGGATGACTATGACATCGATACGGCCATCATCACGGTGGGAACTTATCTTCATGAAAAAGTACTGTTACTGGCGGCACAAAGGGATCTGAACATCTTCCTGGAGAAACCTTTATGCATCTCGATGGAGGAAGCAGACAATATCCTTGAAGCTTTGAAAGCCTCCAAGGGAAAGTTCTATATGAGCGAACCCTTTGTGCGAAGCGAGCTGATCGCGATGAAACATCTGATCGAAGAAGGAAAACTCGGGCAGATCACTTCCGCGTATTTTCGCATCGGCAGGATGAAGAACTGGGATCACTTCGATCTGAGAAAGCAGCAGGGCGGGACGATCTGCGACTTCGGTGTCCATGGTCTGCATATGATACAGTACCTCTTCGGAAGACCCGAAAAGGTGATCTCGGCCGTCGACGATCTCAGCGGTCACAAAGCGGAAGACAACGTCACGGCGATCTTCACGTATCCTTCCGGTCTGCAGGTATGTTACCAGTCTTCCTATGTTTCAGCCGGAAACACCAATCGGGCAGCGGTCTATGGCACGAAGGGTTTCTGCGAAGCGCAGGCCAACGTTGATAAGGCAGGTCTGGCGGAATTTCGCTGGACAGATGGGGAAGAAGGGATCAAAGATCTGAAGCTTCCTGAAGCACCGATGGAACATATCGATTATTTTGTAAAGATGATCAAAGAAGATCTTCCCAATGAGATCGTCGGACAAGATGAGGCGTCACTGCTGGGTGTCAATGCGAAAGACGCATACGGACTGACGGAAATGATTCACATGATATATGAAGGAGATAAATTATGAAGTTATTGGTACAGGCAGATGATTACGGACTGACACTCGGTACGGCGGATGGCATCATTACGGCGATCCGTACGGGACTGGTCAGAGCGACAGGCATCTTCATCAATATGCCTTGGGCGGAATATGCGGTCGAAAGGATCTCCCATTATCCGGAATGCAGCTTCGGTATCGACATCAATGTCGTTTCCGGTCCCTGCACGGCAGATCCCGCAAAGATCCCGACGCTGGTCGATGAGAATGGCTGGTTCATACCTTCCAGGATCCGCGTACTGGATCCGGAGTATGGCAAGAAGAACTTCTTCCCGGAAGAAGAAGTCTACATTGAGGGCTGTGCGCAGGTCGAGAAGTACATCCGTCTGACCGGACACAAACCGGCCTATATACAGAATCATTCGGTCACCGGCATCAACGGATACCGCCCGGCTTTACGGAGACTGTGTGAGACTTATGGTGTTCCTTATATGGATGACATCAAGGAGAAATACAATATCGTGGCTCTGAAGCGTCCGGAATTCACCGACAATTATGATTACGATGTACAGAACCGTGATATGGAAAAAGAGATGCTGGAACTGTTGGAAGAGAATCAGGATCTCGAATATGCCTTCATCCCGTCCCACTGCGGCTATCTTGACAGAGACCTCTTCGAATATTCCCGCTATACCTGGAACCGATTCCAGGATCTGGCGATGGTCACTTCCAAAAAGATCGCCAAGTGGTGTGAAGATCACGATGTGCAGATCATCTCGGTCAAAGATCTGCCGATGGATTAAAGAAGTATACTGAAAAGATCCGTCTGTGATCGTTTTTTGTAAAAGAAAGGTACCGCTGCGGGTACCTTTTTCTTATTTCTGTTCTTCGAACATGTCTTTGCCTACGCCGCAGAGCGGGCAGACCCAATCTTCAGGGAGGTCTTCGAAGGCGACGTTGTCGTGTTCCGCCGGATCGTAGACATAACCGCAGACTGTGCATACATATTTCATGAT
>JAFRJA010000069.1 GCA_017432545.1 Erysipelotrichaceae bacterium | reverse complement strand
TCTTTCGTCACGACCGTCATAAGTTCACCGTTGCTGTAGGAAGACATCGTGATCGGATCAGCCGTCAGAAGGTCCTTGTAGAATTCTTCCGTCATCTGTTTTATTTCCTGTCTGTCGGTGACTGTCTTGTTTCCACTGCAGGCAGTCATTGTCGTTACAAGCAGCAGGATCAGCGCTACTATAAAACATTTCTTCATTTTATTTCTCCTTGCGTCTCAAACACAATACCATTATAACAATTCTTTCTGCCGTTAAAGAAACGTTCCTGTTCTTTCAGACGATATATAATAAAGATGATGACAGAAGACAGAAAACACACTTTTTCAAGTGTGTTTTATTTGATCTATTACACTTTTTCAAGTGACCTATTCCCGCTCGATTGTACTGACCAACATAGCCCGGACCGTCCGCATGGCGTATTCCGGTCTGGCGTCCCCTGATTCAATCATCAGGAAGGACGCTGCCATGAACACGCTGAGAAACTTAATCAATTTCCTTTTCATCGATCTCCTTCTCTTCAAATCTGTAATGATTGCTCTGATTCTGCTTCTGTAAACCGGTCACGGTTTTTAAGATATCCATGACCGATTCATCCTTGCCCTGCATGTCTCGAATGCGGTCGATAATGATGTCATATTCGATCTGTGTTTTCTTCTCCAGCAGGGTCTTATGATGTTCCTGCGCTTCCTTAATGTGCTTTTCGCTTCTGGCAAGTTCCTAATTGACCCTGCCGAGTTCCTTTTCCAGTTTCTTATTCGATTTTCTTTTCCTCCTTTTTAGGCAATAGAAAAAGCGCTTATCTTATGATTTCTGCTACGAAACCGGATAAACGCTTATTCTCTATTTTTTGTATCTGCTGTCTTGCAGATTATTTTGTTCCGCTCAATGCCGTACCATTGACATAGAGTTTGTAACCATTTCCTATGACATTAGAAGCATCTCCGGTAAACGACGTCACATAACTGTCTGCTGTAAGTGTCCATGTGCTTGAAGAATGCAATATGACAGAAGTTTTCCCCTTGTTTTCTATGGAACCGGTAAAAGCACTGCCAGAAAGATTTAATTCAAGTGAGGAAATACTGTCAACCTGAATGCTTCCCTCTAAAGTCTGGTTTACCGCATTCACAACACAATTGCCACCGTTTTTGCCGTCTTTACCCCATCTTCCTTCAGATACGATCAATAGACTTCCCTCATCGGAAAGAATTAAATCTGTATTATTCAGATTTATGACACTGGAAGTATTTGTGCAGTAGAACATGGCTCCAGACTTTGATGTAATTGTTCCACCCTCACTTGTAAAGGCACTTGTTCCGACCGACGCATCACCGGATGCGCTTTGGTAAAGCAGAATATTTGCCTTTATACTTCCTTCTTTTGTCGACTGGTCATTACCTGTAAGGTCACAATCTTTAAGGGTGACGCTGTTCTTTCCTTCAATGATGACCGCTCGGGAATTTTCAGAAATCAATGTGGCATTGCTGACATGAATGTCTGCTGTGGAATAGATAGCAGGGCAACCGTTCTTACCCAAAGAAGTATATGTTCCTCCATCTACTTCCATATAGCCTCCGCCTTTGTCTGATCGGATAGCCGCTTTAGACTTACTGGCAACATTCAGATTGCTTGCGTAAAGCGTTCCTCCTCCGGCAACCTGAATTCCTCCTGCTCCACCACCTGTTACATCCACAGTTGAATCGGAAATATAAATTGTTCCATTATCGTAGGCAAACACACCGGTCGCATTATCGGCTTGCGCCTTTATCGTACAATCCTTTAATGTCAAGGTAGCTTTATCATAAACTCTTACTGCTGAGTTTACGCCTCTGAAACTAGAGGCATCCGCACTGCTTGCATCTCCGGCCGTTTTCTGTAATAAAGATCCCGTAACGGTTGCCTTGCCATTCCCGGATATTTCCATGACACTTTCATCGTTATTGCTTGAGGTATAGGTTCCTCCAACGATCTCATCACCATCATTTAATACAATGGCATCATACTGCTGTGTCTGATCATAAGTGACTGTATCCTCGTTAAAAGACTGCTCTTCGGTTTCATTGATTTCGGTTTCTTCCTGCAGCTGTTCGATGTTGTTGTCTGTCTGACTTTGACAACCGCATAGAATACCGACTATCAATAACAGTGCCAGAAATATATTTATTTTCTTTTGCATGTTCTCAGTCCTTTATAATTACAGGATTGGTATTATCCAATCCTGTAACTATCCAATCTGCTCCTTCCGTTTTGTCCCTGACCCGGCTGATTATTGCCAGGCATCATGTTGCCCTGAGATCCGGGAAATTGCTGATTTGAACCATTCTGATTGCTACCGGGCATTCCGCCATTCGTATTCCCCGGCATCTTGCCCATCTGACCCATGCCGGCATCAAAGGCGACACCGCTGTAGTTATCCAAAGTACCATCCGCCACATAAAGCGTTCCGGTATAATCCAGTCCGGCTTCACCGCCCTGCGATCCGCTGCGAATCGAAGTATGACCACCGGTGATGTTGATATTGCCGTTAGAATCCAGACCATCACCTGTACAGTCGATATTCCATTCTCCGGCGGTGATATTGATCGAATAGGTCAACGAGTCTGTATATGTTCCGTCACTGTTGGCCGCATTGATACCGTCATCGGATGCTTTGATACTTCCTTTACCACCAAAGAGATTGACAATTGTTCCTTCAAGTCCTTCATATGATTTGGTGATATTGATGGTCGGACCATTTCCATCGTTTCCGATTGTTAAGATGCGATCCGCATGAATGCCATCATCTCCTGCAGACACATTGACTGTTCCGGAAAGGATCGTCATATCATAACCGGCATTGATACCGTCGTTTGCTGCCGTAATATTGATCGTCAAAGAACCATCGATCACAAAGCTCGGTGTATCTTCATCCCCGACTTTAATGCCGTTTTTGGCATTGCCATTGAGGATCAAGGTACCGCTTCCGGTCAGATAGACATTAGAACCATCCTTGGCCTTTAGTGCAGCACCATCATAATCTTCATCGACATCTTCCAGTGTCGGATCTTCGTTGTCGGTCAGTTTGACCGTGCCTTCAATAACGACTTTAACCTCGCTGTATTTATTCAACGAAAGAGTCGCACCGCTTGTCGAGGTCAGATCCAGGTCCTTCAGAATCAGTACGACACCTGTCGTATTTTTCTTAACAACGATATTGCCATCTGAGCAGGTTCCGGTCACGATATAGGTGCCCGCCTCATCGATTTTGACTTCATTGTTTTCTTCACTTATCGTATAAGTAATCGCATTCGTCTTATCCACGCTAAGATTTTTCGCCGTATTTGTGACATCAGAACTAACGATCGCTGTCGGAGAATCGGCTGAAACATAAGAACCGTTCATTTCTCCCGGCATGCCTTGCTGCAGCCCGTTTTCATTCTTCATTCCCGACTGTCCGCCAAAGCCGAAACCTCCCTGCTGTCCTGACATTCCAAAGTCATTTCCGTTCTGCCCGTTCTGAAACATACCTCCTTGATTGCTTCCGGGCATCTGTCCCTGTCCGTTACCAAAAGGCTGGCCTGTTTCGAATCCTCCCTGTCCTCCTGGCGTTTTGCCTCCTTTAAAGCCTTCTTCCGCATAAGCTGTAAAAGTCATACCGGCCATCAGTACAACCGCCAGTAATATACCTATAATTTTCTTCATACGTTGTTCCATCCTTTCCGCACATTTAGTGCTTATGTCATATCATTCGTTACACGGCTGCGATAAATTGGGGTCATTCATGATCTTTTTCATTTATCTGTTCTTTACTTCTCTCTTCCATTCTTCCTTCTCCGTCTGTTTGAGCGTCTTTTGGATCACTGTCTCTGCTATCCTCCGTGTGGAAAGCCTCTTCATTTGGCGCTAGTTCTTCTGCTTTTGTTTTGTTGTTTGAATCATGATAAGACTCTGTTTGTTTAAATAATTCCTCTATAGATTCGTTTTTATATTCGTCGATTTCTTTTGCGTTTCCTTCTTTGTCTCTGATTTCTTCTATCTGTCTGTACCTTCCGGGCGAAAGCTGATGCTCATGCGCTTCATTCCTATATTCCATCTCAAAAGAATTAATAATTACATGATCATTTTCCGTTACAAAGGCTTTTTCCGCTTCGTTTTTCAGTCTTTCCCTTGTTTCAGAAGAATCACTGACGATATCGATCAGGATGTAGTCTTTCTCTTCTTTCAGAAGATTCCGTTTCTCAAGGATCTCTCTGGTCTTGTTCATAGCCTCATCAGCTCGCATGCCTTTTATCTCCTGCTTTAACAAAAACGCCATCTCTTCTCCATTGTCGCTGACCGGCTCCACATCAATAACCTGATTTAAGCGGTTGATCGATATTTCCAGAGGTGTTTCGACATCAACCGTTACATAGGCATAAGCGTCCACGACAATATAATTCCAGGAAGCAAAACTCATAAGCACGATCATTAAACAGGCCACGATGGGTTTTAATACCCTGTATCGTAATAGCTCTTTTTCTTTGATTGCTATTTCCTGTCCGACTTTGGCTGAAGTGATCATTCGGCAAAAGGTTCCGTCTTCTTTCAAAACAGCAGCAACGCCAAATCTTTTCTCCAATACGACCGCTTTCATCCTTTTGCCTCCTTTTCCCACTTTGCCCTTCTCACGTTGCTCAGATATCCTGCCAGATGCGGAAATTCTCCCAGGAAGATTTCAGCTCCAGCTATTATATATTTTCGATGCCTGTCCAGTGTTTTTCGGGGTATATTGCTTTTTCTTTCGATTTCTGCAATGGGAAGCATTCTGCTTTGCTGCATCTTTTCCGATAATGAATGATCCAGAAGAAGTGTGACGATCGCTTCTGTGCAGGCTGTCTTTGTCTTTTCCGCCTTGGGAGAAACTTTACTTAAGTCATAGAAAGAGAATCCGTAATTCCTTAAAATATTCTGCATCTCCTCAATTTCATAACGGATTTCGCTTTGTCTTGCTGCCTCAGCTTCTTTTTCTTCATAAAGATGAAATTGTGTTTGATTCACGATTGATTGCTGAGCCGAGTCTTCATCTGTAGCACTGTCAAGTGAAACCGTTTCCGGATCTCTGCCTTGCTTTCGAAGATAATCGATCAACCCGCGCGAAATAATGACACGGACAAAGGAAAGAAACTGTCCCTTTGTTTCATCAAAACTGATGACAGCTTCATGAAAAGCTGCAAGGGCAATGGAATATTCATCATCAGAAACTGTAATGTATTTCCCCGTATATTTATGAGCCTCGGACAGAAGAAGGTTCTGGTAATCTCTTACCAGAGCGGAAAATTCTTTATCATCAGATTTTGCACATAGCACTCTTTGATTGATATCTGCCATCTTCTCTCCTTGTTTGCTCATATGTATCTTATTTTGATTATTATTCTATTAATGCAGATTGAACTTTATCTGAAGTCTGTGTTAATTCAATTTGAATTTTCAACAAAAAAGCAGTTTCTTACAACTGCTTTTTCCGAATATAGAATCTAACGATATTTTAGTTGATTCCGCTCAATGCCGTACCATTGACATAGAGTTTGTAACCATTTCCTATGACATTAGAGGCATTTCCATTAAAGGATGTTACATAAGTGTCAGCTGTCAGTGTCCAGGTACTGGTGGAATCCAGTGTAACATTTACGGTTCCGACATCTGTAGAAACAACAGAACCGGATGCGTTGGTGATCTGACCGTTGATATAGCCTTCAAACAAAGAACCTTCGGTAATGCTCAATGTCAAAGTTGAATTGCTTCCTACCAGGATTGCACCATTAAGTTCCTGTTTTACCGCGGTAAGAGAAGCGACATTGCTTCCGCCGCTCCAGCCGTCATCACAGACCGAGAGAAGGATATTTTCACTGTCCTTGTTCATGATATCTACATCAGTTAATTTGATGATCGCATTTGTGTTGGTTACATGGAAGACATGACCGTTTTTGCTGGTGAGTGAACCGCCGCTCATTGTGAACGAGGAAGTGCCGCTGTCTGCATCTCCGCTCATCGACTGATAGATCATGATCGAATCATAGAAGGTCGCATTGCCGTTACATTTCGTGTTGTTTGCCGCCAGATTGCAATCTACTAAAGTAATTGAGTTTTTCCCTTCAATGCATACACCTTCCGAAAGATTGGATACTAAAGTCGCGTTGGAGACACTGATATCCGCTGTGGAATAAATGGCCGGTGAACCTAAACCATTGGATGTATAAGTTCCGCCATCCACATAGACTGTTCCGCCACCCCTGTCAGTTCTGATCGGTGCCGAAGAACCGCCGCTTGTCTCTACTTCAAGATTATAGGCATAGGTGATTCCGCCGCCGGTCGTCATGATGCCGCCGGATCCGCTTCCTGTTGTAGTGATCTTGGTATTCTCAATGATCAGCGTCGTTCCATCTCCGGTCGCACCGTTCTGTCCGCCGTTTCCGCCGTAGCAGAACACGCCGTTTGCACCGGATGCGGAAGAACTGACTGTGCCTCCGCTGATCGTTGTCGTGCCGCCGTCTTTCACCAGGACCGCAGCATTTAGACCATAGAAGTTGCAGTTATCACCACCATCGGAATCACCGGTCTTTGTTACAGTCGGATTCGTTATCACTACATCCTCATCCGTCGTAACGATCAAAGCACTTTCGTCCGCCGTCGAGGAGCTGTAACTCTTTCCGGTTTCGCTTGTCGCCGAAGTGATCTCGGTTGAAGCAGCATAGGTAAAGCCTGATGTGGAGCTTCCTCCCGGTGCTCCGCCAAGTGCAGATCCACCAGGTCCGCCACCTTCTCCGTCAGGTTTATCCGGAGGAGTTCCTCCCGGCTGATCGTTATTTGCTGTTTCAGCATTTTCATTGTTACTGTCTTTTGTTTCTGAAATCTCAGTTTGCTCTGATGATTCTTCCGATGAATTATTATTTGAACATCCAGTAAAGATTGCCAGTATCATCAGCACAGACAACATCATACAAATCATCTTCTTCATTTCTGCACCCTCCTCTTTTTATTTCTCTTTTATCATATTATGCCAAAGCGAGTTTCTTCTGAATAACAGCAGATATATATTTGAATTTCTTCTACTGCTTTCTGTTCCGATAATACATGTCTCTTATTTAAATCAATTGATCCTGCCGAAGCAATAGAAATGCTGCCGCCAGTAGCTGTTGTTGACGTTTGCGTACTGGATCGGATCGCCGCAGCGGATCATCATCCCGTCTCCCACATAGATCGCCACATGGCTTGCCGGTGCGTCCGTATTGTAGGTTCCGTGAAAGAAGATGGTTTTGTACTATTCCCGTTCGATCGTTTCGACTCTCCAAGCTTTTTTATATTGATTTTTCACCATTCGATGGTATATACACATAAGAAAGTCATAACTTCCGACGGCGAGAGTTTTGATTAAGCAAGGAGACAATGTCTCTTTTTTGGCTTTTTCGACAAAATCATAGAAGCTTTTTAAGGATAAAGAACACAGGATTTGAAAACAGGCAGTCCTTTGATGTCTTTTTGAACGTTTTCTGATCTGTTGTGTATTGAGAATTATTCCTGATATTTCCATAATTCTCAATATAATTGAGATTTTTTACTGTTTTTGGTTAAATTCTCAAATGAGGATAATACTGTGATAATAAGAGAAAAATATATAAGTGAAATAAGAAACTTTTACGATTCAGATCTGATCAAAATCATTACCGGCATCAGGCGATGCGGAAAATCCGTAGTGATGGAACAGATAAGAAACGAGTTATCTGAAAAAAGCGATAATATCATCTACCTGGATTTCGATGACAGAGCAGTGACCAGACAGATCCAAAAATGGGAAGACATCGTTGATCGTGTTGAAGAAAAGCGAAAAAAAGGGCTCTGCTATGTTTTGCTTGACGAAGTGCAGGAGATCGATGGATGGCATTATGCATGTCGTTCTTTGCGAAGAGAGTACTGCTCTGTGTTTGTAGCCGGATCAAACTCAAAGCTTCTTTCCAAAGAGTTTGTCAAAGAGCTTTCAGGCAGATATGTATCTTTTCGGATCAGGCCTTTTGTGTACTGTGAATTGCAGGAATATGCCAAACAGTTGAATAAAGAGGTTTCTGTGATCGACTATCTGATTTGGGGGGGTTCCCCAAAAGGATCGAATTCAATGACGAACCATCATTAAGACGTTATCTGAACGATCTGGATGAGACCATTGTTATAAACGATATCATCCAAAGATATAAGATCAAAAAGAGCGATGAGTTTAAAAAGACCGTAGATTTTCTTCTGATTTCAAACGCCAGACAATATTCTGCCAATTCAATAGCCGCATCTTTAAAATCCAACGGTACGTATTGTGCAACAAACATCATACAGAAATGGATCTTTTATCTGAAGGAAGCATATGTCATTGATGAAATCAGTAAGTATTCAAAGAAAACAAAACGCAAACTTGATCAAGCTAGGAAGATCTATGATTCTGATGTGGCATTAAATTCTATAAGAGTTGCAAACGGTCAATATGACCTTACTCATAATTTAGAAAATATCGTATACAATGAGCTCCTGTTTCGAGGATATTCTTTAAGTGTCTATGACAACAACGGCAGAGAAGTAGATTTCCTGGCTGAGAAAGACAACAAGAAGTATTATGTTCAGGTCGCTTACAGTGTGGTCGAAAACAAAACTTACAGTAGAGAGTTTTCTGCTTTCAACAACCTCAGCCAGATTGACACAAAGATCATCATCACAAACGACGAGATCGACTATTCCACCAGCAACGTCAGACATATCAAGCTGAAAGATTTTTTAATGACCGGTCTGGATTGATCATATAATTCAATTTATTCTCAAAAAGGAAACGAAACCATCAAAAAAGTCTTTATTTAAAGAAAGGACTTTTTGATTTTGGTGATTATT
>JAFRJA010000068.1 GCA_017432545.1 Erysipelotrichaceae bacterium | reverse complement strand
TAAATGTAATCGACAGTTGCGATGGTCTAAGGCGACAACCAAAGGTGTCATGACCTATCTAACGTAGGCAAGATTTCTCAGGCCTTAGTCTTGTGAACTGTTTGATTGAAGCCCATTACCTTTAGGTGATGGGTAGTTCACATACTTTTCTTCTTTTTGAAGCGAAACATTTGCAGCCGTACTGTACAATCATCGGGCTCAGGAATGGCAAGAAGATGAAAGCCGACATCTTGAGCAATGAGTTTCTGGTGAAAAGCGAATAGTTCTCAGCCGGTACGATCATGATACATATGGCAAGTATCGCCATAGAGATCATCCCCATCAGCAATAAAGGAAGGATATGCTGTTTTTTAAGTCTGATCAGATATTCATTGGTAAGAGCGCTGTTCAAGGCAATCATAGCCAGAAATATATGCAAGTCGGGATAAAAATATGGAATATTGCTCGCAAATAAGACTGCCATCATCACACTGTAACAGCTTATACAGATGGCGGCAATACGCCAGGGATCAGCCTCACATCTGACCATTAACGCATAGCCCGTTGCCGCCAGAATCATCATATAAGCCACGATCTTCCAGTCATTGAGGTACGCACACCAGGCGACTAAGATAAGCCAGTATTCTCTGATAAGTCTTCTTTTCATCTTTCTTGCCTCCTGAGATTATCTTAGGTCTTTTCAAATCATTGCTTGTCCAAAAATTTGGACAACATTATAATGATGTTATGAACCGGGAAAGAATCATCACCTTGATCGAAATATTAAGAAAACACTCCGATGCTGATCATCCTTTGAATGCCAACGATCTGATCAGATTATTGGAAGAAAAGGGGGTAAAAATATCCAATCGAAAAACAATTTATGAAGATATCAGATCTTTAAGCGATCATGGTTTTGATGTAGAAAACACCAATGATGGTTATTATCTGAGTGAAGCACCCTTCTCACTTTCCGAGATCAAGATCATCTCTGATTCTCTGAATTCTCTGAAAGCTGCCGATTGCGAATTTCTTGAAAAGCTAAATTCAAAACTTTATTCCTTCATCTCCGAATATGAAGAAGAAGATCTCAAGAAACTGGAATACACCATCAGACACGAAAAAGGTCGTTTCATCAACCGTCTTGAAGATACACTTCACGCTTTAAACAATGATGAAACATTAATAATAAAAAGAAAGAATAAGAAAGAAAATGAAGAGATCGCTCCTTTATTCTTACATCGTCTGAATGATCACTATTATCTCTACTATCACTATCAAAACAGCGACAAGATATATCATTGCCGTTTTGACAACATCACTCAGATAAAACTGACTGATCATAAAAACGATATCGTTATTCCTAAGGAAGAGATAATCAGAAACATCAATGAATCGACCAATGCCTATTTCTCCAAGAAAGCGGAAACGATCAGGTTTGAAATTATTGAAGACAGTGAAGAAATTCGTTCACGCCTGCAGGATGATTTCCCCAATATCATGTTTACTAAAGACGGTTTCGCTTTAAAAGTCAGTGTAAACCATGTTTTATTCTCAAAACTTGTCGCCTATGGAGACAAAATAAAAATCAGCGATCCAAAGACCGCTGAAGAATATATCGCTTATCTGAAGAAAATAATCACTCGTAATAGTTCGGGGAATAGAAATAAGAGATCATAGAAGGATCGATATTCAGATATCTGAACAGATCATTGATACTAACTAACTGACAGCCCTGATTGATCAGTTTAGGGATCAGAGTTTCCAAAGCCTCTGCCGTTTCATTATAGATGTCATGGAAGATGATGATATCCCCTGTTTCATATTCGACAGACATTACTCTTTCGATTATTGAACCCACATCTCTTGACAGCCAGTCTTCCGAATCGACATCCCATAAGACTGCCGGTACCGGCTGGGCCGCCAAGACGGCATCATTGAAAACACCTTCCACTGGTCTGTAGGTGGTCATCTCATAACCGATGAAATCTCTCATATAGGCGATCGGTCCGTTGATCTCGTCATAGATGTCCTGGGCATTTGAATAGCTGTTTAATACCGCGAGATGGTTTTGGGTATGGGAACCGTAATCATTGCCGGCCCCGATCGATCTTTTAAGCAGTTTATAGACCTGATAATCCGCCCACAGTTCTCTGTCTTCCAGCATATTCCCGACCACATAGAAAGTCGCTGAAGCATCATATTCTTCCAATAAAGAAATGATCTTTTCCGTGGAAGTGTTGTCCTGATAATCCCAGAGATACGGCCCGTCATCAAAAGTGATACAGATCAGAGGATGATTCTCATCAGGATCAAGATAGACCGGCTTGCGGTAAAGTTCATCCGTAAAACCGAAATTCATCTTTAACGGTCTCTGCATATATTTCAAAGGGATCAGTAATTCCATCTCATATTGCGGGATATTGACCTTAAGTGATTCCCCTTCTATGCCATAGGTAATGGTCGAAAAATCCAGTTTATCAGGGCTAATATTCTTTATGAAATCGGCGTTGTAGTATTTGTCAGGCTGTTCCTTCTTGAAAGTATAACGGACATAATCATTGATGATCTTCTTGCCTTCATCTGAGATCTCATTTACTTCGATCTTTTTATAGTCTTTATCCGCGAAGAAGGAACGATCACCACCATAGTTGATCAGATAATAATCGCCATATGGAATCAAGGTGTAATCATGGATCGAATCATCTTTGACGCCTTTACAGATATCTTTGGCCATACTCAAGCCATCGGCAGAATCAGGATAAAAAGCCAGACAGTGTCTGGTCTTATAGGTTTTCGCATCCTCATGGATCGATTTCTTGTTTAAGAAACCGAAATTCACAAAGAGTAATAAAAAAACCGTAATTACCAGGATTGATAATACCAGGATCATAATTACGGAATAAACTGACGAGTTTCTTTTCTTACTCATAAACATAATTATAAACTATTGGCGTTTATTTTGTTTTTGAGCATGTTGCTTAAAAAATCGATGCCTAACATTATCACGACCGCAATAAAGGAATAGGCAAAGACCGGAACCATATTGGTGGGATCAGAAGCCCTGGCCCCTAAGATCGCTGAACCAAGACCGGGATTGGTGGAACCGGTAATGACTTCGGCCATGATCTCGATCTTGAAGCTCAAGGAAAAACTTGTTGCCATGGCAACGATGATATAGGGAATCGCTAAAGGCAGTCTGATCTTGAAATTGGCTTTCAGAAAATCAGCTCCATCGACCTTTAAGGCATTGATGATGCCTTTGGATACATTGGCGATACCCGCTTTTACACCTTCATAGATGATCGGAAAACAGATCAGCACAACTAAGAATAAAGGTGCCTTCTTGAAACCGGCCAGTACGATAAACAGATAAACTAATGAAGCGGTCGGAACGGCTCTTAAAACAGTGATCGTCGGTGAGAGAAGCTGATCAAAAAACGGATAGTTGCCGGCAATTATACCTAAGACAAAAGCCAAAAGACAGGCGATCAGAAAGCCTGACAACATCTTCGACATCGTTGCCGCGATACAACGCCAGGTAAAAGGCCTCTGTAACAGTTCTATCGCATAAGAAATAGTTTTGAATGGTCCTGGAAAGATGAATACTTCTTCATCGATCCACAATGATAAAACTTGCCACATAGTGGCAAGTAATATCACTCCTAAAATGTAAACAAAGTTTCTATTTGAAATAAATCTCTTCACTGGTCTTGTTGGCTCCGAGTACTTCCATGAAAGCATCGATGTCATTTTTAATCGCATACGCTCTTTCAAAGCCCAGACCCATCGCATTTCTTCCGGAAGCAGCTTTCTGCTTCAGGACATTGACTACCAGATCCGGATTGAAACCATATTGTGCAGTGGCTTCATCTCCAGTATAGACGCTCATTGCCTCTTTGGCTACTTCCGGATCATTGATAGCTTTATTGATCGCTTCTTCCATTTTCGCAAGGAAGACATTTCCGGTTTCCAAGTCAACGCGGTTGTTGATGAAAACAGCGGCCTGAATCATATTTAAGCCTGATTTAGCGGTATATTCAGCCTGGATATCCTTATATACCTTGGCGTTCTTATTCTTCTTTAAAGCGCCTGTTAAAGCCGGCTGGGCAAGGAAGACATAATCGACAGGATTGCCTTCAGAGTCCTTACCGGAAGCTAAAGCAGCGGCCGCAGCTTGCGCATCGGCAACAAACACCAGATTCTCATCAAAATCATTTCCATAGAGATAATGCCAGATCTTGTTAGGTAAAGCATTCTCCGGGCCGAATAAAACGATCTTGTCATCAGTACCCATCTCATCATCTTCATCGTTTCCTGTTGAACCCAGATAGAAATTACCGAAAGTGACGATAGCTGCCAGCTTATAATCAGCGCCATTGGCGATCGCCTTGATACCGCTGGAAAGATCGACCGTCATCACATCCGGAGACTGGTCTCCACTCCATAACGCATTGATCGCATCAGCCGCAACTCTAGTATAGTTTTCATTTCCGATCTCATCATAGAAAGCCAATACCGGAGCACCCTTTGGTGAAACCATCGTCAAAGTTGAAAGATCGACTTCTTTGGCTTCATCCTTGGTTTCTTCGGTTTTAGATTCATCTACTCCGGTGAATGTGCATCCGCACATTACCAGTAACAACATTAACAGAGTTAATAATTTTTTCATTTTCATATCACCTCACTCCCCAAAATTATATATAATGATCCTATAAAAGAATGTGATCAGGATCACAGTATGACCAATATCTGCGATTTACTAAAAGACGAAGAAAAACTCTATCTTGAAACAAGAAAACTCACTAGAGGTGAGACGGTTTTTCATGAAGATGATCTATGTAATGAGATCGGCGTCGTTCAAGAAGGCCAGTTGATAATAATCTCCTACCAACCTGATGGAAGCGAGATCGTCTATAATACGATCAATGAAGGTATGATGTTTGGCAACAACCTGCTTTTTTCATCAAAACCTTATTATAAAGGTGATATCACAGCTGAAAAAGAAACCATATTGTGCCTGATCAGAAAAGATAAACTGCTCAAGATCCTACAGAACAACGAAGAATTCCTCTTGGCTTTTCTCAAAGTTCAATCAGATATGAGTAAGATTCTCAATCAGAGGATCAGACTGCTATCCATAAGTTCCGCCAGAGAAAGATTTCTGGCTTATCTTCATGAAAACCATGGAACTATCCGTTATGATTCGATCTCAAGGCTGTCCAAAGACCTTTATTTATCAAGAGAAGCTCTTTCCCGATTGATAAGCATTTTAAGTTTAGAAAAAATTATAATTAAAGAGAATAAAACTATAAGATTGTTATAGAATATTTTTAGAGGTAACTATTATGTATTCATTTGCCAACGACTATTCGGAAGGCGCCTGCCCTGAAGTGCTTGACGCCCTGATCAGAGACAACAACACCCAGTGTGCGGGATACGGTCTTGACCAGTATTGTGCATTAGCCACCAGAAAGATCAGAAAGATCATCGACGACAGCAATATCGATGTACATTTTCTCTCGGCCGGAACGCCATGCAACGTAGTGGCGATCTCGATGTTGAGGTCACATGAAGCGGTCATATCCGTTGAAAGCGGTCATATCAATGTCCATGAGACCGGAGCTGTTGAAGCAACAGGTCACAAGATCATCACCGTCAAAGGCAAGAATGGCAAGATCACTCCCGAAGAAATTGAACAGGTCATCGCTTCCCATCCGGATGAGCACATAGTCAAACCGAAGATGGTCTTCATCTCCGATGCCACAGAGCTCGGTACGATCTACTACAAGGATGAACTGCAGAAGATCTATGATACCTGCCGCAAATACGATCTTTACCTCTATCTTGACGGCGCCAGATTATCCAATGCTTTAGTCGCCATCGGCAATGATCTGACCTTAAAAGACATCTGTACCTTTACGGATATGTTCTATCTGGGCGGTACCAAAAACGGCGCCTATGCCGGCGAGATGATGATCGTCAGTAATGACGCTCTCAAAGAAGATTTCCGCTACTATGAGAAACAGCACTGTGCCATGTTAGCCAAAGGCAGATTCCTGGGTTCGCAAATGCTGGCTCTTCTTGAAGATAATGTCTATCTGAATAATGCCCGTAATGCCAACATCATGGCTCAGGCTCTGGCCTACATCTTCAAACAGCTGGACTTCAAGATGTATATCGAATCACCTACTAACCAGATCTTCCCGATCATTGAAAACAGACTCTTGGAGAAGATCCAGAATAAATACATCGTTACCCCTTGGGGCCCGTATGATGAGAATCATACGATCGTCAGATTCGTCTGTTCCTGGGCAACCAAGAAGACGATAGTCCAGGAATTCTATACCGATCTGGTTACATTCCTCAATATGCCAAAGTAAAATAGGACACACGTCCTATTTTAATTTGAATGATATTCCACCTTTTCCGTCGGCATATTTTACTTTACACATAGCGCCATTGATCAGGGTAAAGTTCGGGAAGGTATGACCGATATCCATCTCCATGATATGCAGTATGTTTCCTAAAGCCTTATCGGCCGCCTTGATATAATCAAGGTTTTTATTTTCGACTTTCGGGAAAGCCGGTCTGCCGACTAATACGCCATTACAATATCTGAACCAGCCCGCATTTTTATACTGCAATAATGTCAGATAGAAATTATAGGCTGACATATCAAAGATATCGAAATACCAGATGATACCGTCTTCTTTATGTCTGTCAATGAAATCGTTGGTATAGTCGAACTCCGTACCGATCAGTTTTTCGATCGATTCGATACAACCGCCGATCAGTCTTCCTTCAAATTGAGCTTTATCCTTCTTACAGATCCACTTCACATCCTGATAGGCATCCAGTTCATTGATCATATCTAAGAAGTTAATATATTTCTTATATGACTTCTGAGGATGGATATCCCCTTTCAGATAATCGAGGAAAGTCTTTTCGCTTCTTTCCGGTTTATCGGAAAAACCGGCACCATTCCTTCCGTATAATGTAGCGATATCCAGCTTCGTCGTGACCGTAAACAGGATATTGGTCGGATCAGACATACCGGCGATCCATTTAGGATTTTCCGCTATATGTTCAAAATTGACATAGGGCATCATCTCCAGCATGAAATCACCGCCGGCGGCACAGAGGATACAATCGACCTTCTTGTCCGTTACCAGCTGATCAAGTTCCGCCGCTCTTTTTTTAGCCGAAGCGGAACGCACATTGTTTCTTCTTACCGAAGCTGTTTCCTTGAGACGATAGCCGTAACTTCTAAGTACACGATTGGATTTGAGAAAATCATCGAGCTTGTGACCGACACCTGAGCTTGGTGCACAGATACCGATCGTATCTTTTTCTTTTATAAATTTCGGATAGATCATACTTTGATTATACAAAAAACCGAATTTCAATTGAATTCATTAAGAGATTATTCTAATATAAATTTGCATATTAAAATTTGCTAGTAAAGGGGATATATGAAAGGTAAGGTTAAGTGGTTTAACGCCGCTAAGGGTTATGGCTTTATCACTGGAGATGACGGCAAAGAAGTATTCGTACATTTTTCAGCAATTCAGGTAGATGGCTATAAAACACTTGATGAAGGCCAGGCTGTAGAATACGAAGTAAACGACGGCGACAAAGGCCCTCAGGCAGTTGACGTAAAAAAGATTTAAGAAATAACGAGATAAAAGATCCTGTAATTGAGTATAGAAGTAATCATTCTTCTGACTTCGATTACAGGATTTTTTTATATAATTGGTTTATAAGAATGATTTCAAAAGGAGATAAAATCAATGAGCCAGGATAAGAAGAATAAATACTTTTTCGGACTGGGAACGGTAGGCAGAGACATGTTCTATGCGTTTGAATCAAACGCTATCCTATACTTCCTTTCCAACATCCTTGAACTTCCCTTGACGACTTTTGCGATGGTCTCACTGGTCTTGACCGTTTTAAGAGTATTTGATGCCCTTAACGATCCGATCACGGGGCTTATCATCGATAACTTCAAATCACCTTGGGGCAAATACAAACCGCCAATGCTGATCGGAGCCATACTGGCCTGTGTCTTTTATCTGATCATGTTTGCCGACTTCGGTTATACCGATATCAGATTTGTTCTGATCTTCGGTATTGCTTATCTTGGTTGGGATATCACCTATGGAATCAACGATATCGCCTACTGGTCCATGATGACTTCTTTATCATTGGATCAGAAGCAGCGTGAAAGTATCGGTGCATTCGCCAGGATCTGTGCCAATGTCGGTATGTTTATCGTCATGATCGGCTATCCTAGTTTTACCGCAATGTTAGGCGGAGGCAAGAAAGGTTATTTCTCCTTAGCTGTAATATGTTCAATACTGATGGTCGCCTTCCAGCTGTTTACGATCTTCGGAGTCAAAGAAAACAAGGAACAGTTCGTCGAAGAAGAAAAGACTTCCTTATCCGAGCTCTTCCATGTCTTGTTCAAGAATGACCAGCTGATGTGGGTCACGCTGGCGATGGCCTTATTTACCGTCGGTTATGTCTCAACTACAAGTTTTGCCTTGTACTATATGCAATATATCTTCGGAGATATCGACAAGTATGCCATATTAGCGGCCGCGTGTGGCGTTGCCCAACTTGCGGCCTTAATCATCTTCCCGCATGTCTCCAAACACTTTAACCGTAAGACGATGTATGGCATCTCCACCGGGATCGTTGTCATAGGTTATATTCTGTTTTTCTTCGCAGATCATTCCTTAGCCCTTCTGACTATTGCAGCAATCGTCATCTTTGTAGGCGAGGCGTTTATTCAGTTACTGATGCTGATGTTCTTGGCGGATACGATCGAATACGGCCAATGGAAGTTAGGCAAGAGAAATGACTCTATCACCTTCTCTATCCAGCCCTTGATTAACAAGATCGGCGGCGCCTTTGCGACCGGTATCGTTTCGATAACTTTAATGATCACCGGCATCAAACAGGATGCCGTAGCCTCTCAAACCATCGATGGTTTAGGTAAACTGATCTTCAAGAACTCGATGCTTATAATTCCTTTGATTCTGATCGCGATCGGTTACTATATCTACATCAAGAAGTATGAGCTCAATGAAGAAAGATATGCCCAGATCGTTCAGGAACTTAAAGACAGAGGAGATATCAAATAACAAGAAAAGACAAGGATTGAAATCCCTGTCTTTTATTTAGTCATTACGTTTGATCACGTATTCGCCGTTTTCGACGTCAACGAGTATCTTCTTGCAATCGTAGTTCTCTAATAAGAACCTGGCGACTGGCGATTCGATCGCTCTTTGAATGTGACGCTTCATCGGTCTTGCGCCATAGGTCTCATCAAAACCGCATTCCACGATCTTATCCATCGCGGCTGGCGTGATATCCAGTTCGACATCGCTTTCCGCAAGTCTTGCCTTCAGAATATTGATGAACTTCTCCGCAACTTTCTTGATCATTTCCCGATCCAGAGGATTGAAGATAACGATCTCATCGATACGGTTGATGAATTCAGGCTTGAAGGTTGCCTTGACGATCTCGTTATATTCCTTGATTTTCTTTTCCTCATCTTTTTCAAAGGCATATTCAGAACCTAAGTTGGAAGTCATGATGATGATCGTGTTTTTGAAGTCGACAGTGACACCTTTGGAATCGGTGATACGTCCATCATCCAATATCTGAAGCAGGATGTTGAAGACATCCGGATGGGCCTTTTCGATCTCGTCCAGTAAGACGATCGAATAAGGTTTCCTTCTGACAGCCTCTGTTAATTGGCCACCCTCTTCATAACCTACATATCCCGGAGGAGCACCTATAAGTCTTGATACAGAGAACTTCTCCATGTATTCGGACATATCGATTCTGACGATCTTGGTCTCATCATCAAACAGCTGTTCTGCCAAAGCTTTGGCCACTTCGGTCTTACCGACGCCGGTCGGGCCCAGGAACATGAACGATCCTATAGGTCTGCTGGTATCAGAGACCTGAGCCTTATTCCTTAAAATCGCATCAGAAACCAGCGTTAAAGCTTCATCCTGGCCGACAACTCTTAACGATAGTTTATCTTTGAGCTGTAAGAGTTTTTCTCTTTCGGTAGACATCAGTTTGGAGACATCGATGTGGGTCCACTTCGCTACTACTTTAGCGATCGACTGTTCATCGACGACCTCTGACAACATTCTGCCTTCTTCTTCGTTTTCCGCGAGATCAGAAAGCTGCTTCTCCAAGCTCGGGATCGTCTCATACTGCAACTTGGAAGCTTTCTCATAGTCCGCATTGGATTGGGCTTCGCTCATTTCGAGTTTCGCTCTTTCCAGATCTTCCTTGATCTTCTTGGATTTGCCGAGATCTTCTTTTTCCTTGATCCAGCGCGCATCCAGGATCTTCTTCTTTTCCTTGAGCTCTTCCAGATCCTTATCCAGTTCTTCCAGACGCTTCTGCGCCTTTTCATCAGAACTTTCTTTCTTCAGAGAGATCTTTTCGATCTCCAGAGTATCGATCTTACGTGATAACTCATCGAGTTCAGCCGGTTTGGAATCCATTTCAACTCTGGTTGAAGCGCAAGCTTCATCGATCAGGTCAATAGCCTTATCCGGTAAGAATCTGTCAGTGATATAGCGGTTAGATAAAGCAGCAGCCGCAATGATCGCATCATCTTTTATTCTTACACCGTGATGAGCTTCAAAACGCTCCTTGAGTCCTCTTAAGATCGATATCGTATCTTCAACGCTCGGTTCATCGACGTTGACCTTCTGAAAACGTCTCTCCAGCGCGGAATCTTTTTCAATATATTTACGGTACTCATCAAAAGTCGTCGCACCGATACATCTTAATTCCCCTCTCGCCAGCATCGGCTTTAACAGGTTAGCCGCATCCATCGCGCCTTCGGTCTTGCCTGCTCCGACAAGATTGTGAATTTCATCGATGAACAGAATGATCTTGCCATTGGCGTTCTGGATTTCTTTTAAAACGGCTTTTAATCTCTCTTCGAATTCACCGCGGTATTTGGCTCCCGCGATAAGTGAGCCCATATCCAGTTCGATCAGATCTTTGTCTTTTAAGCCTAAAGGTACATCATTCTTGAATATACGCCAGGCCAGACCTTCAACGATCGCCGTTTTACCGACACCCGGTTCACCGATCAGAACAGGATTGTTTTTGGTTTTACGTGATAATATCTCAATTACTCTTCTTATTTCATCATCTCTGCCGATGACCGGATCGATCTTGCCGTTACGGACATCTTCGACCAGGTTGCGGCCATACTTCTTTAAAGGATTGAGATTGTTTTCGTCTTCTTTGTTATTGATCATAGAACCACCCCTTTCCAGTGAATATTTATCTTCGATATCAGTGCGCGAGAATTTGATGAATTTGCGCATCTCTTCACACACTGATGAGTTATTGAACAGTGTAGCTATAAACATATCAAACATCGAAATATATTTATCCTTACGCTGTTTTGATTTCTTAAGCGCCTCATTATAGGCATCATACAGATAGCGGTCGACATGCGGCTGATCAGCCATGTCGGCTTGCGGCAGCTTCTCCAGATATTCATCATTTATTCTCAAGAGACGATTGATATCGGTATGAAAGCTGTTCAACAGTTCCTGAATGTCCTGTTCGTTTAAAAAAGCTGCCATCATGTGTTCGCTGCAAAGTTCCGGATTGGAGTTCTCTTTGCAGATCTCCAAAGCTCTCATCAACGCTTCCTGTAATTTTTCAGTCATTAATTCAGGATTCATCATTCACCTCCTTTTAGCACATTCATTATCAGAGTGCTAATCTCATATCATTTTTTAAGTAGGTTTCCCTACTTAAAAGATTTTTTAAATTTTTCGAATACACTTTCTTTCTTGCGATTGACGGAAAGCTTTTCATAGAGTTCTTTCTCTTCGCGGGAAAGTTTCTTAGGAATTTCCACCTGGATTTCCACATACTGGTCGCCCAGATTCTTGGTCCTGAGATCCTTGATGCCATAGCCCTTGATACGAAGCTGCTGGCCCGGTTGGGTACCGGCCGGGATCTTGAGTTCCACATCGCCATAGGCTGTTGGCACATCGACACTCGTACCTAAAGTCGCATCAACTGCGGAGATCGGTACGGTGATATGAATGTTGTTGCCATCCCTGCGGAAGAATTTGTGCGGTCTGACTATGATCTCGATGTAGAGATCACCGTTTGGTCCGCCGTTTTCTCCTCTTTCCCCATATCCGGACAACCTGACCTGCTGGCCGGTTCCGATACCGGCAGGGATCGTAACTTCCACCTGTTCCTTGACGCTGTTATAACCCTGTCCGTTACAATACGGACAGATCTTCTTGATACGCTTTCCTGTGCCACGGCAATCCGGACAGATACTCTGCTGCTGCACGACGCCAAACGGCGTACGCGTCTGTCTGATGACTCTGCCTGAGCCCTTACATGAGGAACAGGTCTCGATATCAGACTTGCTGGCAGCGCCACTGCCGTCGCAATGTTCACACTTCTTGTCAACGGAGATATTGATCAGCTTATCGACGCCATGCACGGCATCGAGAAAATCGATTTCCATCGACATATAACGGTTATCACCCTTGCTGGGTGCGGTCCTTCTAGATGATGAAGAAGAACCGCCGAAATTGAAGCCGGAGAATCCTCCCATGCCTCCCATGAAGCTTGAGAAGATATCCCCGAGATCATCCATATCCATGCCACCAAAGCCGGAGAATCCGCCTCCGCCACCCGCAAAGCCATCCATGCCCGCATGACCGAACTGGTCATAGGTCTGACGTTTCTGCGGATCGGATAAGACCTCATAGGCTTCGTTTATTTCCTTAAACTTCGCCTCGGCATCCGGTGACTTATTCACATCCGGGTGATATTGTTTAGCCAACTTACGATAGGCTTTTTTAATTTCGTCTTCACTGGCACCCTTTTTGAGACCTAAGACATCATAGTAATCACGTTTGTCGGCCATGATACCTCCCTTCTAAAAACTGATCATTGTTTTATTTTGCCTTGAAATCAGCATCTACGACATTGTCGTCATTGTTGCTGTTAGTATTGTTGTTTGAGCTGCTGGTGTAGCCTGTACCATCATAACCTGAGTTAGATCCGGCATTAGCCTGCTGCTGATACATAGCTTCACCCATGGCTTGCGCAGCTTTCTCGAGCTCATCGAGCTTGCTCTTGAGATGATCATAGTCATTATTATCGATAGCTGTCTGTAATTCATCTCTTAAAGCCTTGACCTGAGCCTTCTGATCAGCTGTGACATTGGCGTTTTCAGTCTCCAGCTGCTGGTCGATCTGGGCGATGAAACCTTCTGCTTTATTTCTGAGTTCGATCTCTTCCCTTCTCTTGTCATCAGCGGCCTTGTTGTCTTCAGCCTCTCTGACCATCTTGTCGATCTCTTCATCAGATAAGCCTGAAGAATTGGTGATCGTGATCTCCTGTTTCTTGTTTGTACCCTTATCTATGGCAGAAACATGGATCGCCGCCCAACCCGAGTCCGAAGTTCGCGGCTACAAATCTGGACGCTTCTCTTTTAACGTCAAAGGTGGCCGTTGCGAGACTTGTCAAGGCG
>JAFRJA010000067.1 GCA_017432545.1 Erysipelotrichaceae bacterium | reverse complement strand
TAAACACACAATAATCAATATCTGACAGTGATTCCTTTATACTCCTTTTTGTCATGGAGTGATTATTCACAAATAAAGGTGGTATCTGACGGTCACACAAAAGGACGCATTGAAATTCTTAATATAGCACAAAATGAAAAGCACTTTTCAGTGCTTTTCATCTTTGTATTAACCTTTGACTACTTCTAAGATATGTTCAGCTGTCAGGCCATATTTCTTCAGGACATCAGCCATCTTGCCGGATTCACCAAATGTGTCATTAACACCGATCGGTGTAACCGGAGTTGTGATATCAGTCTTAGCCTTAGTTTCAGCGATAGCGGAATACAGACCACCGATAACGGAATGTTCCTCACAGGCATAAGCTCTCTTGTGAGCCTTGAGCTGTTCAAGGATCGTTTCTTCATCAAGCGGTTTGAGGCAGCTTACATTTACGACTGTTGCATCAAGTTCTTCAGCAGCCTTGAGAGCTTCCTGAACCATCAGGCCCATCGCAAACAGTACGACATCGCCATTGCCTTTTCTTAAGACATCAGCTTTCTCAAAATTGAATGTGCTGTTCTCGTTGTAGACATCTTCGACCTTGCCACGGCCCATTCTGACATAGCACGGTCCGTTGATCTTGGAAACATATTCAATGACAGCCTTTGTTTCATACTGATCGCATGGAACAAATACTCTCATGTTCGGTAAAGTTCTCATCAGGGCTACGTCTTCGCAAGACTGGTGGGAAGCACCGTCTTCACCTACTGATAATCCGGCATGAGTTGCGCAGACTTTAACGTTCAGTTTAGGATAGCAGATCGAGTTTCTGATGATCTCATAAGCACGACCGGTCGCAAATACGGCGAAAGATGAAGCGAACGCGATCTTGCCGGAAGCAGCCAAACCGGCAGCCATACCCATCATGTTGCACTCAGCGATACCCGCATTGAAATGTCTTTCCGGGCAGGCTTTCTTGGCTTCGATCGTTTTGGTCGATTTAGTCAGGTCGGCATCAAGCACGACGATATCTTTATTTTCTTTGATCAGTTCTGCCAGTTTCTCACCATAGGCATTTCTAGTCTCTTGAGCCATTATGCTTCCTCCTTCAGATCTTCCATTGCGATCTTGTAATCTTCTTCCTTAGGTGCTGCACCATGCCAAGCATAGTTGTTCTCCATGTAGGATACGCCCTTGCCCTTTACAGTGTGAGCAATGATAACTGTCGGTACACCTTTGGTCTGTTTCGCCAGATTGAGGGCGTTACGGATCGAATCAAAATCATGACCGTCACATTCAAGCACCTTGGCACCAAAGGCCTGTGCTTTTTCCAGTAATGGTAAAGGACCGATGACATCCTGTACATCACCATCGATCTGTAAACCGTTCTGGTCGAAGATGACACACAGATTATCCAATTTGTAATGGCAGGCAGCCATTAAAGCTTCCCAGATGATACCTTCTTCACTTTCACCATCACCACATAAAGCGTAAATGCGATTGTCAGTGCCGTCGAGCTTATTAGCGATAGCCATGCCGACGGCACAGGAAAGACCCTGGCCTAAAGAACCGGTCGACATATCTACACCATCGACATAGTTCATATTCGGGTGACCCTGCAGTTTTGAACCCAGCTGTCTGAACTTCATGATGTCATCATCAAGCAGTCCTGCTTCTTTCAGAACACCATACAACGCCGGTGAGCAGTGTCCTTTGGAAAGGACGAATCTATCACGGTTGATCGTTCCAATATTGTCTTTATTGGCATTCATCCCTTCAAAATAAAGATAAGTCAGAATGTCGGCACAGCCCAGTGATCCTCCCGGGTGACCGGATTGCGCCGCATAGACCATCTCGATGATGTTCCGACGGACATTAAGGGCATGCTTCTTCAGTTCATTGTTGTCCATATACTTTTCTCTCCTTATAAATTATGTTTATTGCTGCCTCTGAATAATCAGAGGATATCTTTGAAAAATTCCTTCAGAAATGACGATACGCCATTGTGATTGTTGTCATCAGGTGTAACATAGTCAGCCTTCTGCTTGGCGATCTGCTCCCCATTAGCCATCGCGACCCCGACTCCTGCTCTCTGTAACATCGGCAGATCATTCTCGCTGTCGCCAAACGCCATGGCTTCTGCTATATCGATACCGATCAGCTCACAGACTCTGTTAAGTGCCTCACCTTTATTGGCGGTGATACTGTTTACACAGTAGACATGATCTTCGACTTTGAAGAAATCCGTTCCCGCAAAACTCTTTATCTGCTTGGCAATTGCAGTTGCTTTATCTTCCCGATCTTCAAAATCAACGGTGATCTTAACGGCATTTCTGCCACGATAATCAGCTGCGGGATCATAGTCCAGGAGCGGTTTAGTCAGGCTCTTTATCCTGACTCTGAAGAAATCAGAGTTGCCGTTCTGGTAGATTCCATCATCCGCATAGATCCTGAAAACGACACCATGATCATAAAGGATCTTCGCCGCATCATTGATCGCCTCTTCAGGGATCCCATCGGTATGGACGCAATCATCCTTCAGATAGATATTGGCACCGTTATTGGTCATGTACGGTGTATCCAGATCAAAGTATTCTACGACGTGTTTAAGCAGGTCATGATTCCTTCCGGAAACAACCGTGAATCTGATACCTTTTTCTTTAAGTCTGTCTGTTACTTCTTTCAGATCGGAATCGATATTCTTCTGATCATCGAAGACCGTACCATCCAGATCACAGGCGATAAGTTTAATCATCGAAGGCCTTGTCGAGCTTGCCTCTGAGGAAGTCGTTTGATTCCTTTAAGAAACCCATCCAGTCTTCCGGATGATCACACCAGAATTCGCCGTTGAACATTCTTACCCCAAGTTCCTTGAGCAGCTTGATATGGGTATCATAATCGGTAAGACCGGTACCCCAAGGAACACTTCTGTCAATTCTGAATTTTGTTTCTTTCAGGTGCGCCGCAATGATATGACCTTTACCGGTCAGAATGTCATCATAAACGGATTTCTCATAACCGAAATCAAGTCTTGAAGCTGTGAGGTTACCGATATCGGGATACATGCCCAGATACGGCGAATCACAGATCTTGATGAATTCCATGCCCTTTTCAACCGTATTGATGAACTCGCGGTCGATCATCGTTTCAAAGCCCATCATGACACCTTTGCGGGCGGCCCATCTGGTCGCGATCTTCAGATTCTTGATGAACTCATTACGGGTATCTTCATTTTCTTCTTCGTAGTAGGCATCATAGCCGGCCAGCTGAATGATACGGATACCGATATCCGCCGCAAAATCAATGGCCTTCTCCATGATCTCCATGGCCTTTTCATGTTTCTCTTTGCCCAAAGAACCTAAACAGTATTTTCTCTGTGCGGAGAAGCACATCGTATAGATCGGCTGACCGCTGTTGATGATAGCCTGTTTCAGCTGATCCTTTTCTTCCTTGCTCCAGTAAAGACGGGCGATCTTTTCATCAGTCTCATCGATGGAAATTTCCATCCAGTCAAAACCACCCTCTTTGCAGGCCCGGAGTTTTTCCTCCATGGTGAGATCAGCCGGAACGGCCTTCTCATACATGCCTAAAAGGTATTGTCTATCCCTGGCCATAGTAAGCTCCGGGACCGTGTTTCCTCAAATAGTGCTTATCCAATAATTCCTGCTGCATATCAGGTACTTCCGGATTGACAATGATACTCTTGAGTGCCATTTCGGCCAGCGTCTCAAGAACTACGGAATTGTGTACCGCATCAAACGGATCCTTGCCCCAGGTGAATGGGCCATGAGATCTGACCAATACTGCCGGCATCTGATCAGCGTCGATATTCCTGTTCTTGAATTCTTCAATGATCACCTTGCCGGTATTGAGTTCATATTCGCCACCGATCTCTTCCGGAGTCATGTATCTCGTGCATGGGATGTTGCCATAGAAATAGTCGCCATGAGTCGTACATAAAGCCGGAATGTCTTTTCCTGCCTGAGCCCAGGCGACCGCATTGATGGAATGAGTATGAACAGCACCGCCGATGTTCGGGAAGTTCTTGTAGAACTCAAGATGGGTCATCAGATCGGAAGATGGTTTGTAGTGGCCTTCCACGACATTGCCTTCCATATCGGTGACGACCATATCATCAACAGTCATCGTGTCATATTCAACACCACTCGGTTTGATTATGACTAAACCCTTTTCCCTGTCTATACCTGAGACATTGCCCCAGGTAAATACGACAAGACCGTATTTCGGTAATAACAGATTGGCTTCAAATACATCTTTCTTTAATTGTTCTAACATATTATTCTCCAACGTATTTATAAATAGCTGCTTCATTCCTGGTGTGGTTAGCTGCCAGGATGTAGTCATTGCCATAGGCATGGATCACATCGACATTAGCCGGACCGCCACCCAGATCGACACGATCGAGTTTGAGTTCGCCATTCTCGCTGTAGATCACAAACAGTTCGGCATCAACTCTTCTGATACCGCCGACAAAGCACTTCTTGCCGCCGATCGTATCAAACTTCAGAGCGTGCGCGAAATCGAGTTCATACGGATAGTTGTAGATCTCTTCACATTCACCTTCTTTGAGGCGGTAGATCTTGATCGTATTGCCATGGAACGGTTCAATCGTGATCATCTCATCATAGCCGTCATCATCGATATCGCCGACTGCGACTTCAGAAGTTCTACCGTCCTTGATCTTGGTGACTGTCCAGTCTTTACCGTCTTTCGGCGGATCGATACGGAAGACACCTTCATCAGAACCGATATAACCGCAATTCTTGTCCGGACGATGATCTCTGTAATAACCGTGGTTGTGGAATTGTCCATCGACGATCTGTTTCAAAACGACATTGTCATTGTCAAGATCTTCCGGGATCTCACCGACATAGACCTGACCAGGTCTAGTCCAGTCTTCCTTGTTGCGCTTGTCTCTGGCAATTGTCGTTACTAAGACATAGTCTTTACCATCGATATGATAGATATCGAAACGGTGCAGATAAGGCAGATTGAACAGATCTTTTACGACCCACCCTTCCGCTGTGCGCTTGCCCCAGACGAGCTTGGCACATGACGGAGATACCTTCAGATAGAATTCGTTGACGGCCAGGAATTCACCCTTTCTGGTCTCAAACGGAATGATGGACATACAGCCACCGCGGTCTGTCCACAGTGTCGTCTTTTCCTTGAAATCCTCACCCGTATAGGCGTTGCATGGACTGTTAGGATCTTCACTGGCAAAGAAGATTATCGGTTCATCATCGATGAACATATGGCTTGCGCAATAGCATCTTGTAATATCATCAAGATGGCTCATTTCAAATTTCATAATTATTCCTCGTTGTACTTTTCAGCAATCGCCAGCAGATCATCATCGTTCTTGGCATTGAGCAGATCAGCTACCAGATCATCATTGGAAAGCATGTCAGCCAGCTGCATCATGTTGTTGAGGTGGGCATCAGAATCATTTGATGCCAGCATGAAGAAGAGTCTGGCATCTTTTTCAGGATCTGCCGGATCAAAGTGAACAGGTTCTTCTGTCTTCATGAAACCGATACCGGTCTTGTAGACGCCCGGTGCGCCTTCCGTTGAGTGAGGCATAGCAATGTTTGGAGCGATGACGATATACGGTCCGTATTTTTCAACACAGGCAATAACTGCGCCAATATACTGATCATCAATATATCCCTCTCTCTTCAAAGGAACACCATTGGCCTTGATGGCTTCTTTCCAGTCGTCAAAGCTCTGTTCGTAGCAGGTTAGTTTGTTGTCTACTAAATCCTTAAGTAACATATTTCCTCCTTATTATGATTATGTTATGGAATTATATCTGCCTTAATTATACCAAAAATACAGCTCATTCTATGAGCCATATACGACGAAATTCTATGAGCCATATACGACGAAATTTACAATATAAAAAGGACTGTGCGTAACAGTCCTTTTGTATCAGATGTTTCTGAAAATCAAAGTCAGTTAACTACTTGTCTAAGCCTGCTTCTTTGATCTTCTCTTCAATCTCCTGTTCAGATAACAGGTTCTTGAGGCCGACGATCTTGGTGCCTTTGTCAGCTGCAGATTTGAAGTTATCAACAAAGTTCTGTGATACAAATACTGCATCATAATTGGCAGCCATGCTTGAAGCAACTCCGACAGAGTTATGATCTACCTGCGCATCAACGCCGAGTTTCTTGAAAACCTTGGAGATCTTCATTTTGATCACCTGGCTTGAACCCATGCCATTACCACAGGCAGCTATAACTTTTAACATACTATCAATCCTCCTTTAGATTTTCCAATCTGATTTGGAAACGATTACTCAATACCCTTGGCAGCTTTGTAAGCATCCCAGTCTTCTACTGCTAAGAAGTAGTGCTCAGGATCCTTCCTGTACTGGAGCTGAGGGATTGCTAATAAGGCAATAATGCCGATCGCATAACCGATGAAGCCAAGATATTTCTGGAGCAGACCACCAACGAGCCATACTGTTGAAATATCGAAGTTTCCGTGCCAGCCACCATACTGATAAGTCTGGAAGACGCTTGCACAGATCGCACCGAATACAACCTGGATAATGCCTGAGCAGAAAGTCAGAATAGCAGCAGCTTTCAGACCACTTGCCTTGTTGGCAAATACTGCGAAGGTAGCGTTATCGAAGAATACTGGTACGAAACCGGTAATGATAAGAACTGGGCTCTTGAAGATAACCAGACCCAGGATAGCCAGGAACTGACCTAAAGCACCGAAGAAGAAGCCTACGACCGGAGCGTTTGGAGAACCAAAGCCATAAGTTGCGGCACAGTCGACAGCCGGTACAGAACCCGGTAACAGTTTCTCAGAAATACCTGTGAATGATTCAGTAAGTTCAGAAACGAACATACGGACACCTAACTGCAGGATTGAGAGATAAACAGCCATGTTGAACGCAGTTGTCATTACATAGAATGGGAAGCTGTTGAAGCTTACGCCCAGACCACCATCAGCAGCTGGAGTCTTCAGGAATGTAGGACCGAGGATTGTCAGTAATACACCGAAGAACAGAAGCATCAGGGTACTTGTAGCAACAACGTTGTCTGTGAAGATTGATAACCAGCCCGGAAGCTCAAGATCTTCAATCGGTTTAGCATTCTTGCCACCGATCTTAGGTGCGAGTTTGTCAACGAGCCAGATACCGAACATCTGCTGGTGACCGACAGCGAAGCCGCCGCCATCAGTTAATCTCTGAGTGATCTCAACTGTCAGGTTAGAAGATACAGCCCAGAAGATACCGAGGATTATACCGAGCATGATAACAGCTGGAGCATCCTGTAACTGTGGGAACAGCAAGATGATCATCCACATACCAGTAGCAGACTGCTGCATCATGATATGACCAGTAGTAAACAGTGTACGTACTTTAGTGATCTTGCCTAAAGCAACTAACAGAATGTTTACGAAGAACGCAACCAATAGACCGAGGAACAGTAATGAACTTGTTCTACCGACGGCCTCCATGGCATGTTGTGCAGCGTTCTGTCCAAAATACGGGTCAATAACTGCAGCGTTAAGGTTGAATCTCTGGTTCAAGCCAGCCAGGATCGGACGGAATGTAGTAACAAGTCCACCTGAACCGACGTTCAGAATCAGATATCCAACAGTAGCCTTAACAAATCCAGCATATGCCTGATACCAAGGTTTCCTCAGTAAGAGGTTACCAATGAGAACCAGGAAACCGATGAAGAATGCCGGCTGAGTTAAGATGTTTGATTGGAAAAACATCCAAATACTCTTTAAGAATTCCATGAATTATTCCCCCTTCTTAAAAGATAAGGTTATTATAACATATAAAGTAAGCCCTTTCATTCAATATTTAACGTTTGTATTTCAAAATAATTCATATATTCAAACTAAAAAATCAAGCTGATTGACAATCATCTTAATCCAAATCATAATCAAGTTGAAGGAGAACAAAACCATGAAAATAATAGGCATAGGCGATCTTCTGATACCCTCAGAATATATCGAAAAAGCTTTTGTCAACTTCCAAGAAGCGGGACATCAAGTAGAAACGATCGACTGGAAACAGGATGGGATAGATAAACTCCAGAACATCAATATCCTCATCGAACAGAACGGCCCTGAGATCTATGAAGTTGAAGATTATATCATTGAAGCCTGCAAAGACGCAGATGTGATCATTACCCAGTTCTGCCCGATCAATAAAAAGATCATCGATGCCTGCCCAAAGCTTAAAGCGGTAGGTGTACTTAGAGGCGGCATTGAAAATATCAATCTTGATTACTGTAACGAAAAGGACATCATGGTCTTCCATACCCCGGGCCGAAACGCCAATGCGGTCGCTGATTTTACCGTGGGGATGCTTTTGTGTGAAGCCCGAAATATCGCCCGCAGCCACGCCTTGCTTAAAGAAGGCAAATGGGTCAAGGAATATTCCAATAAAGACTGCGTCCCTGATCTTTGTGACAAGACGGTCGGTATCATCGGCTATGGGGCTATCGGCCGTAAAGTCGCCCAGAGACTTAAAGCCTTTGATATGAATGTCATCGTCTATGATCCTTATCTTAAAGATGACAGCGTCAAGACTGTCTCGCTGGAAGAACTGTTCAAAGAGTCTGATTTTGTCACCATCCACTCAAGACTCACTAAAGAGAATGAAAAGATGGTCAACTATGAACTTCTCTCCTCAATGAAACCGACAGCCTATTTCATCAATATGGCCCGTTCAGGCCTGGTCGATGAAGATGCCTTAGAAAGAGTATTAAAAGAAAAGAAGATCGCCGGTGCGGCAATCGACGTCTTTGAGACCGAGCCACCGGGAAAAGACTACAAGTTCATGAAATATGACAACGTCACAGTAACACCGCACATGGCGGGAAGCACCAGGGATGCCTTTACCTATTCTCCGGTCTTACTGTCAAAACAGATGTATGAAGTGCTTATTAATGGTAATAAATCACCATATCTGATGAATGGGAAAGAGTAAACCATGGAATACGGACTTAAAGGAAAGACCGCGATCGTTACCGGATCAACTAACGGTATCGGCGCGGCCATAATCGATAAATTTGTTGAAGAAGGTGCCAATGTCGTGATCAGCGCCCGCAAGAAAGCGGAAGACACGGATGAGAAAATAGACAGATATACCAAGCAAGGCGTTAAAGCGATCTTTGTGCCCTGTGATGTAGCGATAGAATCGGACATCGACAATCTTTTTAAAGAAACATTAAGTCAGATCGGCAGTATCGACATCATCGTCAATAATGCCGGAGTATGGTTAACCTCTTATATAAAGGATATGCCGGGCGAAGATTTCCGCAGGACCTTGGAGACAAACCTCGTCGGACCGTTCATGATCTGTCAGAGATTCGTCAATTACTGTATCGACAATAATAAAAAAGGAAAAATAATAAATATGACCTCGCAAGCGGCCTTTCACGGCTCCACTTCCGGTCATGCCCACTACGCTTCTTCAAAAGCCGGACTGGTAGGCTTTACAATCTCTTTGGCCAGAGAAGTTGCCCGCTATGGCATCAATGTCAATGCCGTAGCTCCGGGTATTGTTGAAAGCAAGATGGTCTCGGCGATCGTCGACAATCCCGAAAGAAGAGCCAAATACCTGGAAAGGATCCCGATCGGCCGGATCGCTACGACTGAAGACATCGCCAAGGTGGTCGTCTTTTTAGCGAGTACCCAAGCTGACTATATGACCGGTGCGACCTTGGATGCGACCGGCGGAATGCTGATGAGATAGAAATAAGGAGTAACAAATGAAAGATAAGATCAGAACGATACTGTCAGATATTGAACCTGAAACCCTGGGCTTTACGATGGCCCATGAACATGTCCTTGACGACCCAAGAGTCGGCGGTTTCATGGATGCTGACCACGTATTAAACGATTATGACAAAGCTAAAGAAATGTTACTGGTATATAAAAATGGAGGTGGACAGGCTTTGGCTGAAGCTTCCACCAAACACTGGGGCCGAAACACTGAAGGTATGGCCAAACTATCTGAAGAGACCGGTATAAACATCATCTGCTGCACCGGTTATCTGTGTGAGAATCAGGTCGATATGAATAAGTGGGTCGAAGGAAAATCCATCGATGATCTGGTCAAGGAAATGGTCGATGAAGTGACCATCGGTATGGATGGTACCGAACATAAAGCCGGCTGGATCAAAGCCGGTACATCCTACAACTACATCTCTAAACGCGAAGAGATGATCTTAAGAGCCGCAGCCCGCGCTTCCAAGATCACCGGCGCACCGGTCCACACGCACACCAGTACCGGTACGATGGGTTTAGAACAGATCGCGATCATGGAAGAAGAAGGCATGGATATGGAGCACTTCTGTATCGCCCATGTCTCAAGGAATCCTGATTACTGGTATCACAAGAAGATGCTGGAACATGGCGTCTACCTGATCTATGACGGACCGGGCAAGGCCAAATACTATACTGATGAAACGCTGATCAATGTCTTGAGAAAACTGGTCGCTGACGGCTATGAAGATAAATTGATGCTGTCAAACGATATGGGTAAGAAAACGCACCATACCGTTTACGGTTATGGACCGGGACTTCTTTATATAAAAGATAAATTCCTGCCTAGAATGATCGATGAAGGATTCAAAGAAGAAACAGTCCACAAGTTCATGTATGAAAATCCGGCCCGTTTCTACACCATGTACAAGTGAGGAAAAAATGAAACCCTTATTACAGATCGCTCTTGATGAGCTGACAATGGAAAATGCCCTGAAAGTATTATCGGGTGGTGTTGATGAGATCGTCGATATCATCGAATGCGGGACCGTTCTGATCGGATCGGAAGGCAGAAAAGTAGTCCAGCAGATGAGAGAAAGATATCCGCATAAGAAACTGGTCGCCGACTTCAAGATCGCCGATTCCGGTAAAGTAATGGCAGGCATGCTTCTTGATGGAAAACCTGATTATCTGACGGTTATCTGTGCGGCCAATCAGAAAACGATGAAAGCCGTCGTTGATGAGATAAAAGACAGAAATCTGACGACTGAAGCCCAGATGGAACTCTATGGCAACTGGACCTTTGAAGAACTGGAGCAGTGGAAAAAGATCGGGATCAGCCATGTCGTTCTTCATCATTCCGTTGATGAGAAAGGCGGCTGGACGCAAAAAGAACTGGATCTGGTCAGAAAACTCTGTGAACACGATATCCATGTCACCGTGACTGGTGGTATCAGTTATGAAAGTATTGAATTATTCAAAGGTCTGCCGATCTTCTGCATCATCGCCGGCCGCTCGATCAGAAAAGCCGAGAATCCGGCTCAAGAAGCACAGCGGATGAAAGATCGCATAATTGAAATCTGGGGAAACTAAAACCATGACTCACATCATGGTTTTTTCTTCAGATAGATATTTTTGTAATACCACTCATGGAAATAGAAATAAGCCGGACCGGCCAATATGACGATCGGGATGATCCACAGATCGACTTTGAACACGGAAACATCTCTGATCATGAACAGATAAAGGACTTTAAAGAAACAGTAGGCCATGAAAACATAGCCCGCCAGCAATGGTACAAAGTACCATACGCCTGCTTTTCTACGCAGTTCCCATAACTCCCAATAGGACATTTTCTTTATTTCTTCCTCAGTGTATTGTTTATTCTCATCCATGCCTTGATTATAAGACATTTATATTAAAAAGGGATATACTAGTTTTATGAAATCCCAGTATAAGATATCTTACTATTTAAGGATCGTGCTTACGATCGCCGCTTATATCATCTTTTATTACTACATCATAAATTCCTGCATCCATGCGGAAAGCAAATCGCAGTTATATTTCAATATAATAATAGGCGTCATCTTCGGCGGATTTGCCATTCTGGCTGAATACCTCCGCATGAGCTATGATGCGGCCACCAAGAATCTGATCATCGACGGCAAGCCTGATAAAGCCCTGGAAAAAATCACCAGAGTCGAAAAAGCTGATATCTTCAAGACTTATAAGACATCCTGTCAGATGATGAGGATGCTGGCGTTAGTGGATCTAAGAAGGTTTAGTGAACTGCTTTCCTATATTGATAGTATCGAAACCAAGGAATATGACGTTGAACTGATCAGAAGATATACCCAGATGCTGGCCTATGGTGAACAGGATCAAAGAGGCAAAAGTAATGAAGCCTTCAAGAAACTGGTCTCGGTCAGAGATTACCGCAACGATAAAGGCAAGCGTTTCAAGGGCGCCTACTTCCTCAACTGGGAAGTCGTAAACGGTCAGCACAAGAACTATGAAGGCGATTATGACGGGGCCATGAGATATCTTAACGATGTCGACGAAAAGAATATGAACCTGCGTGAGCTCGTCCAATATCTGCTGGCCAAGCTCAAAGCGGCCAGAAAACTGGGCAATCAGGAAGTATATGACAACTGTAAAGAAAGACTTTTGAAAAGCACCCAGAACAACCAGACAATGAGAGACTATATCGAGACGTTATAGTCTTTTTTTATGAACAAAGAGTCTTTTGTAAACGCTATCATTTGTATTAGAATATAGGTAGAAATAAAGCCTAGAAACATAATAATAGGAGGACAATTTATAATGGCTAATGTTAAAGATGTAACTCGCGAGAGCTGGATCCTTAAAACATTCCCGGAATGGGGTTCTTATCTCAATGAAGAGATCGAAGAAGCTGTTGTCGAACCAGGCAAATTCAAAATGTGGTGGCTCGGCAATACCGGTATCTGGGTAAAATCCGAAGGAAACACCTCAGTCATGGTCGACCTGTGGGTCTCAACAGGTAAGAATTCTCACTATAATGCCGACGGAACAATCAGAAAGATCGATCCTGACCATCAGATGGCCAGAATGTCAGGCGCCAGAACGATGCAGCCTAACCTTCGTGCTATCCCATGTGTAATCGATCCATTCAAGATCAAAAAACTGGATGCCTTACTCGCATCACATACGCACTCAGATCATATCGATATCAATGTGGCAGCTGCGATCTTACAGAACGTTGAAAAAGAAATTCCGTTCATCGGTCCTAAGCACGCAACTGATCTGTGGAAATCATGGGGCGTTCCTGAGAACAGATGCATTACGGTAAAACCGGGCGATGTTGTCGAAGTCGGTGACATCAAGATCCACGCTGTTGAATCAGTAGACAGAACTATCCTCATCACTCCTCCGCCAAAAGGCGACATCAAGGGTCTGCCTTGCGATGATATGGATGAGAGAGCTGTTTCCTACATCATCGAAACTCCGGCCGGAACCGTCTATCACAGCGGCGACAGCCATTTCGGCAATATGTATGCGAAACACGGCAATGAATACAAGATCGACGTTGCCTTCGGTTCATATGGTGAAAACCCAAGAGGTATCACCGACAAGATGACTTCAAGTGATATCTTGAGAATGGCTGAAAACCTCAACTGCCAGGTTGTTATACCTTATCACCATGATCTGTGGACAAACTTCCAGGCTGATACAAAAGAGATCCTGGTTCTCTGGTACATGAGAAAGAACAGACTCCAGTACAAGTTCAAACCATTCATCTGGGAAGTCGGTGGGCACTTCACATGGCCTGATGACAAAGACCGCATTGAATACCACCACTACCGTGGCTTTGATGATGTATTCACAGAGGAAATGAACCTTCCGTTCCGTTCATTCCTGTGAGATTTTCCCCTCAATCTTATATATGCTTTACAAAAAGGGGCTGTTACGAAATGACTGATCCGGTCAGGCTGTAATGAGCCTCTTTTTCTGTCTGAAAAGAAAAGATCGCTCCGGGAATCCAACCCTCAGGCGATCTTTCGAGAACAATATGAGTCTTTTCAAGCTCATTGATCCTCTTAATCCTTATTCTACAGTATATTAGGTTTGCACTCCTCAT
>JAFRJA010000066.1 GCA_017432545.1 Erysipelotrichaceae bacterium | reverse complement strand
GCTTGTTCCTCAGAAGCTGTAAAGACACCAAGTCCTAGGGTCGGTGCTCCTTTACTAGAAAAGATGAGGATTACTTATGAATGAATTTACTGTTTTGGGTGTGCTTGAATCTGTCGGACCTCTTGAGGAGACTTCTTCGGGCATCAAGGTGGTGAACTTTGTCATCACTGCACAGAGACCTTTCAAGTCGAACCAGTCTGCCGATGAGTTCAAAATCACGGCTTTCAAGGAACTTGCAGAAGATATTGCTTCTGCCGGCATCATCGGAACGTCAGTCCTAGTAAGGGGCAGACTTCAGTCCAACAACTACCGCAAGGATGACAAAGTCTACTATTCTCCGGAACTGCTGGCTGAAAAGATTCTCTACGTTTGCAGATAAAAAGAAAGGTTAAAAGGTGAAAAGAATCATGAAGTATCTTGTATGCAACGACTTATGCGATAAGTATGATGAAAACACTGTCTACATCTCGACCGATGAAGACGCTGAAAAGAACGACTTGGTGGTCTATATGGACTACGATGGTCCTAGCCTTGCCAAGGTCGTCAATATCATGGATGAACTTTCAGCCATCACCTCCGACAAGCACTTCACCGAGGCCGTCAAGGTGGTTTCGATGAAGGCGTACACCGAGAAGAGGGCGAAGGAAATCCAAAAGGCGAAACTGGTCAAACTGATGAAGGAGCAGATGGAGATTCAGAAACTTGAGGACACCCTCAAGAAGAACTCCGAATGCAACGAGGAGATGGCGAAGCTGTTTGCCCAGTACAAGGAACTCAACGGATAGAGTTCCAAAGGGAAGAGGGAGACCTCTTCCTTTTTAAAACCCCTGCCACGATCTGGATTGTTCCAGATCTACACCCACTCAGACGCCGTTGCCTTTCCCTGGCTCGATTAAGCGGTTCTGGATATGATGTGTCCGGCCTTGACTGAACCTTGGAAAGTATTATAAGAACCCGTCAAGGCTGAAATGCACGGACACATGTCCTTACATATATCGTTCACTGATGTGACCAACATATATAAGTACTTATTGGATATCCTTCAATCCTTATTTGTGGCAACTTGCCACAAATGCCATTCGCATGTGATCTGGTGATTGTATCACATGCCCCAATCTCAGACGCCGAATGCCTCCCTTGGCTTGGCGTTCCGTTCTATTCTGCTGAAGGAGGTGATTTTATGCAGAACGTTTTTCTTGTAAGACTGGTTACAAAAAAAGGAAAGATTATTCCTGTAGGTACAGCTGATTCCTATGAAAATGCTGAAAAGGCTATTGAATACACCGAAAGACTGTTTGATCTGAAAAGCATCGGAGAAATCCAGATCATCAGCTTTCCGGATTATGAGGAGAAATTGTAGCAAATTGCTACAAAAGGACAAAGGTGTCCAGGAATACGGACACCTCATATCGGGAAACGGATATATGATTTGGGTATGGTGAAGAAACTATATACGAACAGCGAGCTGATCAATGCTCAGAGAAGCAGCATAAACAACAGGGATCATCTGATGAGAAGCGTATCCTGCGGATGCTACAGCTGCGAAACGATCATGCTGGCAAACGATATCAGGGACTGGAAATTGGAAGAGGATGGAGGAATGACTGCGATCTGTCCGTTCTGCGGCAAGGAGACCATCATAGGAGACGGAGGTGTTCCCATGAAGAAGATCTTCCTTCAGGAATTGAAGAAGTTCTGGGCTGAATATACCAGATAAAAAAAGAATTGTGGCATCTTGCTACAATTCGATCAAGAGTTCTTTGTACATTCAAGGATATCGTTAGGGGTGCAGTCCAGGAGATTGCACAGCTTGTCGATCGTTACAGCGGTAATGTTCCTGTTATGCCGCAGGCCATCCATGGTCTTTCTGTCGACGCCCATGTTGATGAGCTCGTATTGAGAAATACCTTTTTTCTTCAATGTCTTCCATAGCGGTTCATAACTGATCATATTATCAGTATGATATTTTTACGTCATTTTTTCGTGGTGGACATATTCACCATATTTCTGTTATTATTCATATGATTTGAAAGACAGGTCAGGAGAGAAACGATAATGATGCAGGATTTTGTATGGATAAACTACGACAGGCTGCAGTATCTTAATGCTGCTGATTTTGATGAACCGGCGACCATAAAGGGATATAACGGAAACAGAAGAAAGTGCTCGAATGTGCTGTACACTCTGCTGGCTGACCGCTGGAAAGGCGACAGGATCATCCTGATCGGAGAGAAGTGGACCGATGAGGAATCGGATCCCCTGGTAAAGGATCTGCGAAGCAGATACGACAATGATGAATACCGCCGCAGCATCTGGCAGGCAGCACTGAGCGAATTCGAGAACATGGCCAAATACTTCGAAGACGCCGACAAAGATGCGGTCATCTTCAGACTGGAGGATCCAAACAGAAGCAGAGATACCGTATATGAAGAGCACAAGGATGATCCGGATCTGTTCTTCAACGATCAGACCGTATACTACAGATATGTCATCAATCATACGAAAAGGGAATACTACAGAAGAAAGAGCCTAAAAGACAGAAACAACTGGTTCAATCCGCTGTCGTTCCTCTTGATATCCGCTGAAGGGTATTACGGAGGAAGCTACGGCATGTGGATCGGCGATTCTCTGGAAGTGACCAACGATGAAAGAATGGTTGAAAGTCTCGGATATAAGAATGTAACGATGCTGTACACATACCAGTATTTCCTTGGAAGTGCGGGTCAAATGCAGAATACTGTTTCTCCGAATCCCAAGCTCTCCAGCAAAGACCAGGTGATAGAGTCTATCAGGGAGATGATCATCAACTCAGGAGTAGAGGACACCGGGGATATACTCGAGTTTCTGGACAATGAAATGGACTTGCTGAGAAAGAAAAGAAAAGAGCTTGAAGATCAAAACAAATGACCGTCTGAATTCAGACGGTTCGTTAAGTGTAAAACTAAATCCAACATTTGTATGGTCGAATTATAAACCATCTTCTGATCAAGCGGGAAAGGCCTGAAAATGGATTATAATGACAGTGAAAACTACTGGATTTCCTGTTTTTGGATCATAACAAAAGTAT
>JAFRJA010000065.1 GCA_017432545.1 Erysipelotrichaceae bacterium | reverse complement strand
CTGATATCATTATAACATAACTAGGTGCTAGTGTAAAGAATAGAATAAAAACTCACCGGATTTCTCCAATGAGTCTTTAAAGCCTTAAATCAGTCCTGCAAAATCCACCTGCAGTCAATGCCGGGGTTTTTCAGCAGGCTCCTATAGGTCCTCTTATCATGTCTATAAAAGGAACATAAACTATTTTTGGAGAGAACGCTCCTCTGTACCATATTCCTATCATTGTAAGTATACCTACAAGGTAAAATGTAAAAACAACTGATATAAAAATATGACCCACATAATGCTGCTTCTTAAGTATACGTGCCAACACAAAGTATAAAACCAAAGCAACCGCTACCGGAATATAACCGCTAGTCAAATGTTGTGAACACAATTCCCAATCCATAAATAATCATCTTTCTCTTATATCTTTATTTTCCAACTGCCTGATTTATTGGATCCCTCTCGCTCAATAACCTGCTTCTTCATTAGAGAAGATATAAGCCTCTGTACAGTCTTTTCCGACTTTCCGATTCTTATCGCCATTTCAGCTTTTGAGATTCCATCATTATTCTGAATCAGATTGAAAATGACCTGCTCTGCCTCTGTGAGCTCTGCATTTATCTGGACATTTATCTGGACATTTGTCCTGATAAATTCAAAGAAGAAACCATATGCCTCTTTTCTATAATTCCATGTCACATTCTGTTGTTTACAAAAATCATTTACACGCTGGAAGCCGGTGCCGGATTTCTCCACGTCTTTACTTCGAAACAGAATATCCAGTATAAGCTTATTCCTTTTGTAAGACGGAAGGTTTCTTGATATAAAATCAATAGGTGTAAGATCATCCGGAAAAGATCCGGGGTTATATATCTCAATCTTGCCAGGATGAATACCTATTTCAATCTCCGGAACGGTTTCATAATCTGCGTGAGCAAAAGCATTTACTATGATTTCACGTATCGCCTCTTCGGGAATCTCCGGGATCTCTTTCCTCTTTCTCGTCCCGATCTCCCCTCTCCAATTAATGCGATTCAAAATGTAATCTAACGCAGCATTTACGAGATTATAGATATTGCCCTCAAGCAACTTCAGATCTGTAAACGTGACTTTATTGTCCGTCGCATACGATGCAAGTTTTAACCCTATCTTTGCGTTTTTTCCAAAAAGGGCATACCCACCATTATTTATTTGTCCATCGTGTATGATATCAATGGTAGTAAGCAGCTTCTCTTTGTCATATGTTTTTATGGACAAGCGACCGCAGTCTCTTGCAGACTGATAGAAATCTTTAAGCGCTTCATCGTCCAGGTCTTCAGCGGTATAATCCGTCATCTCTTCTTCCCATTTTGAAGAGTAATCATCATTCTTTATCAATCGCTTTAATTCATCAGGAGACATACGTCTGTTCTCTGTCCCTGTGCGAATGAGATACCTGCCATTAACTGCATAGGGTCTGTTATGCCCGGAAAACGACACCTTAATTATCGAACGCTGTTCTATAGTGAGCACCTCTATCGTTGGTGCAATTCTTGGTTCAATAGAGTCGCTAATTATCCTTGATATATCCTTTTTTGTGGAATCACTGATCTGTTGTCCTCTAACAAATCCGGAATCATCAACGCCAAAGTATACTGTACCTCTACAATGTTTATTCAAAATAGCCGCTATAGCTTCCACAGCCTCATTCTTTTCTCCGGTAGTAAGCTTAAACTCAACGGTTTCACTTTCAGATCCAATAACCATTTAAAGCCTCTTCTCATAATGCTCTGTGATTATATCATGGACACAGCAATTTGTCCATATATTTCCGCATTTGATTGTCCAGATAATTCTACAAGGATCTTGTCTGCTCGACATAGAACGGGAGCGTGACACGCCCCCGTTACTATCAACCAAGGCAGTGGCTTAATCCAGTTCCGGCCCTCTGTGCTTTTTAGGTATCACCTGATTCTTTGGCCATTCAGCAGTCTCTTTCTTTAACTCAGACAGTCTGCCCAAGACGCTATCTCTGGCCTTTTCTTCAACCGCATTCCGTTTGTGTATATCCCACCATTCCTTAAACTTCCGCCATGCTCCGGCGACAAGTTTTCCGATTGGTTTATTCCCCCTCTATGAAGACTATTATTCTCTTCTACAGCTCAACAATAGTAAAATAGTAGTGGCGATTCTTTTGATCATCAATCAGCTTATCTCTCTCTAGAAAAGGAAGTACAATATGTTTTATATCGCATCCGCAAAATCCGGCTTAGAATATTTCGATTCTTTCAGCTATGATTCGTCAGATCATATCTACGCCTATTACACCCCGCTTATGGCAATGATCCGTTTCATGTCTGTTGCTGATCCGAACAATGATTTTACAGTTGCCTATGATGAGACTGAGGAAGGAAAGCTGCAGCTATGGGAAGGCTATAAAGACGGCTTTAAAACAGTTTATGAGGGAATGAGCTGTTATCTTTATGAGGTCAAGGAATATACATATCTGGAAGGATTGACCGGCTGGAAAAATGAATATGTCTCAGCCCACAAGATCACCGCAATCCACGAAGAAAAGATCATAGATATCTATCAGTATCTGCTTAAATCTGTGGAAGATGACAAATGCGAATTACATCCTTTTATTGATACAACAGAATATACTATGCAGTTCAACGCTGTATCAGAACGGATGGAAGAAAGAAACTCTAAGCCGGTTTTCATCATCGAAGAAGGTAAACTCTATAAATTCATACCAGGCAGACACTCTTCACGTCTGACCATTCCTGATGGTGTAACTTCCATAGAATACAGAGCTTTCTATAACAGCCGGATCAACAGTATCACCATTCCCAATGATGTCAGTACTATCGAAGAAGATGCTTTCTATGGAAGCGGTCTGTATCAGGTTGAACTGCCGGAAAGTCTTAAGAAGATCGGCAAGTTTGCCTTCGGAGGTTGTAAGTGGCTCAGAGACATCACCATCCCTGATGGAGTCATAGAGATCGGTCCCTGGGCACTGGGCTATTATTTCAGTTGCGACTACAACGAACCAAGACCCAATGATTTCACCATGTTTGTTTATGGAAAAGAAGGAAGCGAAGCTGAAAGATACGCTCAGGAAAATGAATCCTATAAAGATAAGACAATAATAAAATTCATCGCAAAGTAAAACCGGTCACCCGGTTTTATATATCTACATCCATTTCATTAACTTCTTTTGGATATTCTCTTAATTCATCTTCATCATGAAGCGGAACCCACACCTGGGCAAAGAAAGGATCGACTTTGGCTCTTCTGCCGTAATTCCAGCTCTTTCGCTCGCATTCCGGACACCAGTGCCCTCCTTCCAGGATCAGACGTGGACTGGCTTTAAATGTATGCCCAAAGGCACAGCGGAATTCAAGCCTGGTTGACCAGTCACCTTTATTCATCGCATCACTCAGGCATTCACCACCCCTGAATTTAGCGGCAGCTTTGACATCTTCTATTGAAAGTTCGCTTTCCGGTTTAGTTTCATCATAACCGTGATCGATGTGTACGACTTTATCCCAATCCGTAAAGTGGTCCATCTCACTGGCCTTTTCCGGTAGAGCTTCCCATTTTTTCTTGCTTCCCCAATAAGCCTCGATATGATCTTCCATATCATCCCTGATAAAACGTCTGGTGCCATGTTCGCTGTCCAGAAGTTTATCAAAGGTCTTTCTGATTATTAAACCCATCAGCTTCTGACCACCCGGAAGTTTACAGATCAATCGGCCAAATGGTCTGGCTGCCCCCAGCTCCTTCAGATAGGTATCATAGAAATACTGCATGCTGTCGGATCTGAAGTGCAGATAGTTTTCCAGTTTATCGGAGTCCAGGTAATACTGACCATGGAAATTCCTGGTCGCATTCACCTTGGGATCGATCACATGATCAATATCCGTAAAACCTAATTCTCCATACAGGATCTTGTACATTGAATAGGTATCGATACGGCACCTTTCTCCACCACCGATATTATAGATATGTCCCCAGAAGCTTTCATCAAGACTTCCCTTTGCCTCAAAGGCACAAAGATTAGCCATTGCTCGACCGCTGTCCCTATCGGAACAGTATTCCAGTACATTATCCAGACAGTTATGAAACTGGATCCCGTCTCTGATCTTGGCCATATTAGGACCGATGATACCCGTCTGTCTTAAACTCACCCAGTATTTTAGACCGCTCTCGATCACATAACGCTCGGCAGCGACTTTGGATACTGCATAATAATCAAACATGCTTGGTTTGATCGGATCACCGACTCTGCCCCAGTGGATCGGCGGCATGCGGTCACCGGTTTCCGCTACGGTACCGATATAAACAAATTTATAAGTGTCTTTCTTGCCCTGTTCAATTATTGAATCGATCAGATTCTTTGTTGAACCGTAATTATTGTGCATCGCCTTTTCAGGATAATAATCAGCCTGCGGTGAAACAAAGGCTGCGATATGCAGGCAAAGATCGCTCAGTCTGATACATTCGGATACATCTTCCTTATTCAGAAGATCTCCGTATTTCACGATCAGACCATTCTTGTTTTCATACTGATCAAAAAGCTTGTGATTTTTATCTGAATCTCTGACCAGAATAAGCAGATCATATTTAACTCCAATATCCGGAAACATGGCTTTGAAACTTTCAAAACCCATATTGCCACCGGCACCGGTCATGAAGACGACAGGTCTTCCCATGATCTACTCTCCCTTCATGCCAAGAGTTTCAGTCTTGTTTTCGATGATGTCCTTACATAACAGAACGGAATCACCGATCGCTGCCTCGATATCATCATCAGTTACGCCTAAAACATCACATCCTTCTGACTTATCGATAAACAGATTGTTACACATAATGTCCGTAAACTTGACCATATTAAGACCGCCCTGAATACCATTCTTTTCCTGCTGCTTCATTATTGATCTACAGCCGATCCTGAACATCCAATCCGGGATCGTAATGATCTTCTTATCCGGGACACCAAGATATTTATGTACGATCGTGAGCAGCTGTTTCCAGGTCAGATTGTAATAACCGATCGGATAGCAGTTTCCGCCTTTATTTCTTTCCAAAGCTCCCGCAATGGCCTGAGCCACCTGATGAACAGTGACCATCGTTGAACCGCCTTTCGGATACATCGTTACTGATTTCATTGACATGACATTTTCAACCAAGAAGACCCAGACCGGTTTTCTACCCGGTTGCGTACCGAATATATAAGGCAGTTCTAAAACAGCTGCATCCATATCATCCGCAAAAGACAGAGCAACCTCTTCCTGATCGATACGACTTCTGATATATGGATGATATTCCGTAAGTTTCTTTTCCGGCCATTTTTTAGCCGCATAGGAAAAATAAGAACCCAGGATGACCGCGTGTTTTACACCACATTCCTTGCACAGTCCTAATAACCGTCTGACCGGATCGATATTGTATTTCTTGTACATATCATAAATCGGTGCCGGACCTTCAACTCTTTCATCAACACCAGCCGCAAAGACAAAACCTTCACAGCCATTTAAGTGTTCTCGCATCTCATCATCAGACATCTCCAGATAATTACCGAATTCGATCTTCATTTCCGGTGGCAATACTGCTCCTTCCGGAAGAGGTGGTAAAGCAATACTGGACACTTCATGTCCTCTGTCTATTAGTTCTCTGGCTGCTTCCGAACCCAGAAGTCCGGTGCCACCGATCATAAATACCTTCATTGCTGACCTCCGAATTATTATATTGTTTATTTCGTAACATATTCTTTAATAATTATAACGCAATTAAAAAGATGGACCCCGGGCCATCCTTCATCAAATAAATAGAGATGCCGACAAACTGGAATTTGTCTATCCTCTTGTATACTTCTTGATAGATTCCAATTTATCTAATAGGTTTTCCTATTTCTGATTCTTTTCTCCAGGATGGTGCTTCTCCATCATCGGCCCAGTATTCATCCATTTCCGTTATTTTATTATCATGTATTTTAATAAAGCTCGTTACATGACGGCTGATAGATTCATCTTCAGATTGTACTAAGCCTGCAAGTATGATCATGGAATCGAGTTCTATTATTTTTTCAAGTTCACCTTTCCATTTTCCGGGATAATCACAATTAACCTTTACATATTCTTCAACCGCGAATTGTTCATTGGTACAATGCCACCTAATAACGGCATCATCATCAAAATATGAAGATAATGTTTTCCTGTTTTTAGAATGACATCTAGCCAGAATGCTTTTATATCCATAACTTAAACTCCTATATATTAAAGCGCTTCTTTCGGACAGTTCTTTACACACTCCATACAGAGGATACATTCCGTACCGTTCTTTCTGCTTCTGTCATTATCCGTCACATCAACATCCATCGGACATACTTTTTTACACTTACCGCAGGATACACATTTATCCTTATCGCATTTGATCCTTATCATAGAGAAATAACTCATAGGCTTCATGAATACAGTGATCGGACAGATATATTTACAGAAAGCTCTGTTGTCTTTAAACAGAAATGCTAAAGCTATTCCTACTGCATAGTAAACAACATTGCCTATGATGAAGGCCCAGAACATGATCCGTTCCAGATTTCCGACTTTCGCCAGAAAGAGCGCAGCTACAAAGATCAATGATGCCACAAAGGTGATATACCTGATCCAGCCGATCTTCTTTCTTGGCTGTTCAGGTGTCTTGTAAGGAAGGAAATCCAGGATCATTGCCGTCCAGCAGGCATATCCGCACCAACCGCGTCCGAATATCAAAGGTCCGAATATCTTGGCAACGGCATAATGGATGGTTGCTGCTTCAAACACCCCGGTAAAGAGATAGTACCAGAAACCTTCGATCTGCATATTCTCCTTGCAGATCAGACCCAGGTATATAAGCATATATAATCCAACCAGCAGCTGAGTGACTCTTCTGGCGTATTTATTTTTCCTGATGAACAGAAAAAGACCAAGTGAGATTGAAAATCCAATATAAGAGAAATTAAAAAGATAAAACAGATTATCTTTTGTCAGACACAGTGTAACAGCAATCGTTTCAAAGATCACAAAAATAATAATAGGCGCCAGGTATTTCTTTACTGTTTTCATGTCATCTCCTTTGCAAGGCTAATAGAATGCTTATAACCAGATGCAATCCTAACGATTCTGATTATCCGGTATCATTTTCCTTACTTAATTATAACAATCTATTATTTCCTCTGTTTTCTTATAATAAAAAATGCGAGCACTCAGTGTACCCGCATCTTTAATGCCTGTTTTTGTTTGATTAATACTGTTCAGTTTCTTTTAAAGCTTGGTAGAATTCAGCATATGTTGCGTTCATGTATGGGCCAACATAGAAGATATAACCAAGTCCCAGGGTAATGATCGACAGCATGATCCAGCCAAAGAATGAGAGATCAAGAACGAACAGTTCCCATCTGTGGCCGACCATCATAGCTTCAGATTTGTCTAATGCTTCTTTTGGCTCGATATCAGGATCTTCAGACAGAATATATGGAACCATCTGATATGAGAGAGACTTCAAGATGCCCGGAACGATCAGCAGTAATGACCATAAGAAAACTTTGATATCTCTTAAGAACAATGCTTTTACATTTCTCTTGTAGTTAGGTGTGAAACCTTTCTTGAGTTCATCGAGTTCAGCATTAGGTTCATAAGAGTTTCTTACGAAGAATGATTTGCAACCCATTTCGATTGGATTAGTGATGAATGTGTCAACAAGGATCTGAACAACAGCAACGATCAGAACAGTTACGAGAATAGCGCCGATAACGAAAGCGACGATCTCAGGATACTTTTTCAGTTCGTTTACTAATTCAGAAAAACTCTCCGTACCGGCAACTTCATTGGCGCTGCTGGTTGTTGATGAACTTGATGTCGAAAAAGAAACACCGGTAATGATTGATAAGACAAGCGCTGCAACTACAGATTTCCAATAATTGGCAGTAAAAGCAGCTTTTGCTCTTTCTTTTAACTCTGCTCGGTTAAACATAGTATTTATCCTCCTATATATCTATTAATTATACGCAAAAAAAGCAACAGTGGTCATATAATAGTCGAATAAGCCTGTAAAGAAAGCGTTTTCTTTTTTATCAGAACAGCAGGATAACCTGTTATCCTGGTTTACAAAAAAACTCACAGTCTTATCTGAAACTGTGAGTTTTTAATGATTTATGCTTTATTGATTATTCCTGTTTTCCGTCCGGACCCCAGAACTCGAATGCCAGCATGGTGATATCGTCAAACTGTTCAGCCGGGCCGGCAAACTTTCTGATATCTTCTCTGACTTCGACCAGCAGTTCATGAACGGTAGCTTCCGGATCGGCATTGAGACATTCGATCATGCGATCAGTGCCGTAGAATTCACCATTCTCGTTATTTGCCTCCGGTACACCATCGGTATAGACGAAGAGTGAATCACCCGGATTGAGCTCAAACGGATGTTCACGGAAATGCATGCCTTCCATAGTTGCCACAGCCGGAGAATGACGGTAGACATCAAGTTCATACTTGCCGCCTTTTCTTCTGATAGCCGGATGTTCATGTCCGGCATTGGCAGCCATACCCTTACCGGTATTGATATCAAGGATAGCCAGCCATACGGTAACAAACATATCACCGTCATTACCTTCACAAAGCTGATCGTTGACATAGTTGAGAACATCAGCCGGAGAACGGGAGACCTGACATCTGTTTTTGATCAGGGTCTTGGAAATGACCATGAACAGCGCAGCCGGTACACCTTTACCGGAAACATCCGCCATGACCAGACCGATCGTATTGTCATCCAGCATGAAGAAATCATAAAAGTCACCACCGACATACTTGGCCGGATCCATTGTCGCAAAGATATCGAATTCCTTGCGGCCAGGGAATGCCGGGAAGATTCTTGGCAGCATTGATGCCTGAATGCTGGTCGCAACATTCAGTTCAGCGCCGATCCTTTCCTTTTCCTTGGTGACAGATACCAGCGAACTCATATACTTCTTCATTCCGGCAAACATGTCTGACATTGCGCCAGAGAGCGATTCGATCTCATCGCCGGTATGGATATCCGGATCGTTGATGATAAGATCTTCCGGAGTTTCAGCTTTATGGCTGCTTTCCACAAAGGCTTCAGAGACCTTTTCAAGTCTGAGCACAGGATCAGTAACACGGTTCTTCAGCCATCTGTTGACCAAATAAACGGCCAGCAGAGAGATCACGATCATCAATCCTAACGTTGCCAAAGCATAGTTTACCAGGACTTTGGCTATTTCGTTCATCGATATATCGATCGCCAGCAAGGCAACTGCTTTACCTTGTGAATTTCTGATCGGGATCATGCCGGTATAATCATAGCCGAATTCAGTGCGGTTGGAGAAATAGGTTATGTCATCCGCATCTAATCCTTTAAGATATTGTCCGGCAACTTTAGCCGAATAGTCTTCGCCGGTCAGTTCACCAAGTTTGACAGAATAGAAATCATAGTTTTCTTTCTTTTCTTCAGCGGTGATACCGGCCATGACATCCATGATGTTGTCGACGGCGTTGGCATTCAGTGGTTTGATGATATAGATATATTCGACATCATCATAGCTTTCCTTGACCTGATCAAGGAAATTCTGAGTGATTTCAAACTTATCACTCTTTGTTTTGGTTTCGATACATTTCTCAAGATCATTGCCGTCGATCTGTCTTTCGGTGAGCTGCAGGATATCACGCAGATAGGCCTGGTCTTTTTTCAAGACCGTATTTACATAGGCCGCAAAACCGAAAGCACCCATCAGAAGGCAGATGATCAGTACCAGCACGGTCGTACCGATAAGTAACGCTCTGCTTATTGATTTCTTCTTATTTTCCATTGTTCAGATCCTTTCTGTTGATAATGAAATGCAATAATCCCAGGCAGCCTATGCATGCCAGGAAAGACATATTCGTAACAAATCCGACGCCTAATAATCTTGAAAAGACGATCGGGCCAAGTGATTCACCGATGTTCTCAGTGAAGTTATAGATACCCATCGCATTATCCTGGCCGAATTCGATAGTCGGTTTCTGTTTGAGGAAGAATGACTGATGAGTCGGTTTACCAAATGAAGCACTGATACCCATGATGATCAGTGAAATAATGATACCGGCAAGATTAGGCATAGCCACAAAGATCGCAAAGGCGATGACATTGAGACCGATCGCCAGATAGATCGCATAATCGCCGAATGATTTTTCCGTTGAGTTACTCATGCTGGAACCCAGCAGTACGGCTACTTCCGAATACAGCATCAGCAGTACGGAGATGACCGTTTCATTATAACCGATGCTTTCCGCAAAGACCGGAATATAATAGAACACAAAACTGTTGAAGATGATATACGGGTTCTGGATCAGGGCAAAGAAAGACAGGATCTTCTTATTCAAAATAAAGCTGCGAGCCTTCTGTTTGTCATCAGCAGTATACTCAACTTCCTCGTCTGTCGTAATAACATCCTGAAGCTTGCCTGCCAGAAAACCGGCAAAGAAGAACAGTGACAGCCAGGTCAGAGCTACAAAGACGAAGACATATTTCTGCCCGATCGAGGTAGCTAACAGACCACCGATGATCATGCCCATGTTGATACCGGAAAGGCTGGCAGAATTGTAGTTGTTCAGACAGTCATTGCGATCCTGTTCATCATTCAGGTAAGTAAGCATGATATATATCGAGTTGGAGATAAGACCGACACCGATACCATCCAATAACAGACCCAGGATCATCGTAAAGTAATTTGGTATCAGCATGATCAGATTTCCGCACATTGAGAACAGGCAGGCAATCATGAAGATCTTCTTGATACCGAAACGCCTGACAAGATTCGCGGATACCAGTGACATGATACCCATGACAAAGATATTGACTGTCAAAGGTAAAGACGCGATCAATTCGACATTAGCTCCTGCAAACAGTTCACATCTTCTAAGGATATAAACCGGCAGGAAGGAAGATACCATATTGAAGGCCGTAAAGACCAAGAAGATCAGCAGTCTGATCAGATGGACCGGGACCGCATTATTACCGGTCCGTGTTTCCTTCTTTTCACGATAAGAGCTGTACAGATTAAAGAACGAGATTCCTTCAGAAGTCATTACCCACAGCAGCAGCATGATGATAACGATCGAGAACAATACTCTTTTCTGCATCTGCTGGATCATATCCGATACGACATAGGTATCGGCACCGACCGCTACCGCACCGATGACTTTCAGGTTGGAAGAATAGATTGGAACTTTGACAGAAAGGTAAGTACCGGTGACATCGGCGACCGCATCATTCCAGACGGCGTTTCCGGTATCATATACTTCCTTGACTTCACCATATTCGACTTCATCGAGCGGGAAATAGACACCGATCGACTGGTCGAGATAGGCAATACCATTGCCGCTTTGTTCATCATCTGACAGCTTCAGGATATTGCAATATGCCGTTCTGTAGAAATCGACATTCAGCGGGAAAGCTCTTTCCATCTTGCCGATGAGATTAAGATAGGATTCGGAATTGAAATCACTTGCCTTTTCGACATTGCGCATATCTTTTTCATCAATGCTTTCCGAAACGATCAGAGCTGTAGCTTTAAGCTGTTCCCTGATCTTATCCATATAGGAAGCACGGAAGGCATTGAGCAGGATTGTACTGATTATGACTAACACCACCGCTTCTACAACAACAATCGTAAAAGAAGCGATCTTGGTGGAATCGACTTTGAAACTGCTGACGACCATGATGAGTCGAAGCACAAACAGGATACTGACTATCGCCAGTAAAACGACACAGGCTAAGAATATATTCTGCCTTGTCAGATCAGTGTCAGATTTTTCTATCTCCAGGAAATAAGCTTCCTTGCTGCCTGAGCGATGTACGCCATCGGAGTTGGTCACCAGCAGATCATCATTATCTGAACAGATTGTGACTGTTTGTGAATCAGTCCCTTCGATCATTACTTTGGTATTCTTGTTTTCACTGTTGACCTTTACTGCTTCACAGCTTCTAATATCCGTGAAATAAACTTCACCGTTTCTGACATCCATACGGAAAGGAATGCGGTCTTCCTCATTCTCCCAATCTGTCGTATAGATAACCGCCGGCATATTCTTTTCATAACGGGCGATCTGACCGTTCTTGTCCATGATGATGACCGCATCACCATCAATGACCAGATCACTTACGGAATCATAGGCACCCGGATAAGTAATGGAATAAACCTCATCCACTCCATCCTTGATCTGATGAACGATTACCTGACCGACCTTGCATTCACCAAGCAGCAGTGTTCCCTGATGTTCAGTCAAGCCATAGAAGGAATGTTTATTGTTTTTATAACCGCCGTAGATATTCTCAAGGACATTTTCAATATAGTTACCCTCAAGATCATATTTCATGACCAGTTCTCTTGACAGCAGCATGCCATCCCATTCCGAGACAGACAGATAAAGATTCTCATCACTGACAAAACAATCATCGATATATAAAGCGCTTAAGCCATTATCACTTGGATCAACGATCGAATAAAGTTCTTTGCCATTTTCATCAAAACACATTATTCGCGCATGACCATCATCGATGACAAAATAACGGCCATTTTTTTCTCTGGTGATATAGCCGAATGAAATTTCCTTAGTCCTGGAAAGAGCTTCTTCCATAGGCATCCTGAGATACAGACAGGCTGTCAAAAGCAGGCCGAACACAAATAGAAGAATGATATCGGCCTTTCTGAATTTACGTGCGAAAAAATAATTCTTCATACTCTACTCCAGTTCTGATTCATACTTGCCGTAATCCTTGTATTCCAGAGTCGTACAGTAAAGAGTATTGATCCCATCTTCACTTAAAAGTTCCGGGAACAGGATGCAGCCCATCACTACCTCATTCTTGTGAGCTTTACGACACTTGCGATAAGAATCCGTCTCATCCATACTGTTGACTTCAATGATGTATTTTGATCCGAAGACATAGTAAGGAAGGGCCGGCATTGATATATAGTCCTTGATCGATTCCAGTTTTGCCGTATTTGATGTTAGTGAACGTAAGACCTTGTTTCTTTCAATAAAAGGCGCTCTCTTCTCATAGAAAAGATCCATCATCTTCTGATCACGGCCATGGACTAAAGCGAACCTCGTGACCGGAAGGATGCCCTTGAGCGTTCCGATAAGTTCGATATACATATCGCTTATCTTATAAAGAATCTCATCAAATTCTTTGATCGTCTTTTCCTTGAGATCTTCGTTGAGATAACGCAGACAGTATTCAAGATATTTGCGATAGGACATATCAGGCAAAGTCATGACCAGCGATACATGCAAGGCGTTGGCGATCGCAAACGGAAAGAAGACATGAAGGTATTCCTGATAGGTCAGACCGGTCTTATGATTATGGAAGACGATATCTTTGATGTTTTCCCCATTCTGTTCAATAAAGCCGGCCAGATCAAGATCAGTTTGCGCATATTCGCCGTTTTCCTGATTGTTATATTTTTTGCCTGTCGAATAATCGAAAAGATAAGATGTTCCATCTTTCATCTCGATGACAGCCGTAACTTCATGTTCGCCAAAAAGACACGGACCGCCTTCGACACAGACTGATTCCGGTTCGTTTCTCAGACCTTCATAGACCTTATCGAGATCTTCCCCGTAATATGGGAACATCTTCTTGTGACGGAAAACGATATATTTCAGATACGGAAGCTGTTCACAAAGCATTCCGTAACAAAGCAGATCGGCCGCATTCTTGAAACGCAGGATGCCGTTACTGAGATCCGGGATCTCATAGAAATCGCCCGAAGCGATCTTGAAATCCAGCATCTGTTCATTACAGTTTCGATAAACTGTATCTTCCAGCCTTACCCCGCGATCTTTTAATAATCCTCTTACCGTATAAAACATTATTTTTTTCCTTATATATTTAATTATTATATCTATATTATTATACAGGAAAAGAAGTCTTCTTAACCACACGCTATGTGCCATTAACCACAAAAAAGTGCCCTGACAGGCACTTTAATCGTTTAATTGATGTTTTTTTCTAAAGTCTGATCATCAGTACGTTCATACCGAAGGTCGTCTGATAGTTCATTTCTTTGGCAATCTTCGATACCATCTTGATACCGATGTTCTTGAGCGGATCATCACCTGTATACATCTGCAGTTTGCTGTGTGGATCAAAAGGTACACAGTTATCTCTCAATCTGAGTAAGACTTCATCATTTTCGACACAGGCAAAGACATCGATCGTATTCTTCTTGTTGTCATTCTTGAAACCATGATCAACGATGTTGCCGGCCATCTCTTCCATACATAAGCCAGACAGCATCGCCCTCTTGGAGTCGATACCGTTCTGCAGGCAGAAATCCTGGATATATTTGGAAACCGTAACGACTTCTTCGATCTTGTCGATCGAGATCGAATACTTGTTGGCAGTATCGAAATCGGATTCGAGATAAAGGATGTCATCGATACTGTTGGCTACGCCTTTCTTCTGGATGCAGGCATTGATATAGAAGACGATGAGAGTCGCGATCTCGGCCCAGAAATACAGAGCCCAGATGATCTTTATACCCATGATCGGAGCCAGAATCGCGCAGCAGATCAGAGGCACGATGATACAGTTGAGCGGATAAAGCAGGTTACAGAATTTGACGCGGCCAAGACTCTGATAAACCGCCATCAGCGTTACCGTGATCATATTAGGTACAGCACTCCAGGCATAAAGGATCAGAAGATCTCTGGACATTGAGATTACATCGCCTTGGGCACCAAACATCATGGCGATATTGGAACCAAACAGATAAGAGATCAGTAATTTCGGCAGAACCAGGAATTCACCGACAATGACAGAGATCTTGATCAGATCCTTAAGTGAACGCGAATCTCTTTCGCCGACAAACACACTCGCCAGCATCATCGTCGAATTCAAGATACCGACGTTGAATGAATCATAGAAACAACCGGCCGAAGAAAGGATCGCCAGTGAGTTTACCGCATTATCACCTGCCGTATTATAAGCATACTTGTTTATGAACATGTTACGGATCGAATATAAGATACCGGCCAGTGATGCCGGAGATCCGAGCAGGACCATATTCTTGACGATCTCTTTTTCAAAGCCCTTCGGATCGAATCTGACCAGATTCTTCTGCGCTCTGATATAAATAAACATTACTAACAGCGTAGCCCAACGGCTCAAAGAAGTCGCCACACCGATACCGAAGATACCGCCGTTGAAAACTTTGATCGAAGCCAGACCGAAGACTGTATTGAAGACCGCTAATAAGATCGTTGAGAACAGTGAGAAATTTGACTTATTGCACATCTGTAAGAAAGTCATCATAGCCGGGATCATCAGTAACGGAATGATACCTAAACTGATACCGCGGACATACAGGATCGTATCGGTCAAGGTTTCAGCTTGTGCACCTAGTAAGCTCGCGATCGGTGAGGCAAATACAAAGCAGACAACACTCAGTATCGCACCTAAAACTCCGGATACGATCAACGCATTGGAATAAACGGAATTTACTTTATCCGCTTCACCTGTGCCCATGTATTTACCACATAAGATACCCGATCCACCGGAAACGATCGTCGCTACAGCGGCTAAAAGGTTTGAGAAAGGACCGACATAGCCAAGGGCGATCATGGCGCTCGCGGTAAGCAGATTACCGATAACAAGACCGTTGATGATATTGCTTAAACCACTCGCAATAACCAAGAAGATTTGAACCGGCAGTAACTTAAAATACAGTTCAAGAATGTTTTTATTCAGTTTCATAATACTGTCCCCATAGTTTTATATTTTTACTAATTTAATTATCTTATTTTTTCCCAAATTCTAAAAGACCTTTTATCAGATGGATCTATGGCTGATGATATAATCACAGTAGAATCACTTATTATGAAAAAAGAACTGGAAAGAAAAGAATGGATCGCCACTGACGTCCAGGAAAACGAAAAGGCAATCAGCTATATCGGTCGAATTTTAGACCTGTCTGATATCAATCTTCATCTGCTGATCAAATTTCATTTGGCCGGGATCAATAATCATTTCATCAGTAAAGATATGCTTATCCGAAATGGTGATGAAGTATCAGTAACGATCCCTGATAAAAGACCGGAAAAATTCCTTGGTGAAGACATTGCGCTTGAAATCCTCTATGAAGATGATGATCTTCTTGTGGTCAATAAACCAAGAGGAATGGCCGTCTCACCAAGTCCCGGCAATTGGAATGGTACTTTATATAATGCTTTAAAATTCCGTTTTGCTTCAGATGATGATTATTTCACGATGGTCCATCGGATCGATAAAAGTACCAGTGGCTGTCTTATGGTAGCCAAAAACAGAAAAACTGCCAACGCATTAAGCAGCCAGATCGCCAGCAAAGAATGCCGGCGGATCTATCGGGCCTTATGCGAAGGCATCATGGAAGAGTCGGGAAATATCGATGCACCTATCGGCAGAGATCCTTTCAATTTCCGTCGCATGGCAGTGACTGATATCGAGTCCAAGAAAGCGATCAGCTATTACCAATGCCTAGAACATCTGAGTAATGCTTCGGAAGTACTGTTTGAACTTGAAACAGGACGCACTCATCAGATCAGAGTCCATGCGGCTTATATAGGCCATCCTGTTATCGGTGATGATCTGTATGGCAACCCTTGCGAATATCTGGATGAGCAAGGTGCTTTGCTTCATGCGGAAACCATCACATTCACTCACCCCGTATCAAAAGAACTGATTACAGTTTATGCTAAACTTCCCGAATGCTATCTCAGAATAAAGAAGATACTGTCAGAATAAGTTCATAAGAAAATGCAGGAGACCTGCATTTTAATTATCTTCATTCTTGTTTTTTTCTTCCTCTTCCTTGATCAGCTGTTTTTCAACCAGTTGAGCAAACAGGCCTTTCATTTTCATCAGTTCATTATAAGTACCTGCTTCAGCGATCTCACCATTCTTCAGCATGATGATCCTGTCGAAATTGATAACGGTCGACAGGCGATGGGCGACCATCAGGATCGTACAGTTGAGTTCCATGATATTATCAAGGACCTGTTTCTGCGTGATGTTGTCTAAAGCTGAAGTTGCTTCATCAAGGATCAGCACTCTTGGATTTCTGATCAGAGCTCTGGCGATCAGGATACGCTGACGCTGACCACCGGAGAAACCGCTGGAATTGGATTGGGAGATCTCGGTATTGAGTCCCAAAGGAAGCGTTCTGATATATTCACCCATACAGGCTCTGTCTAAAGCTTCCCAGACCCTTTCTTCGCTTATCGTTTCACTGCAGCCGAAGACCAGATTTTCATAGATCGTTCCCGGGAAGAGTTTGGAGAACTGGAAAACGGAACCGATCTTCTGACGCAGCGAACGCAGATTCAGATCCGCTATATTTTTATTGTCATAATAGACGATACCGGAATCCGGGAATTCCATACCCATGATTATCTTCAGTAAAGTGGATTTGCCACAGCCCGACTCACCAACGATCGCCACCTTTTCACCCGGTTTTATATGTAAAGATACGCCTCTTAAACAGCCGATCTGATCGCTGTCATAACTGAAGTGTACATTCTCCACTCTGATATCGCCTTTGATCGAACGCACAAATTCTTTTCTGGTCCTGTTTGGATTCTGATACGCGAAGATCGGAGCCACATTCTCCGCCATCGTATTCATTCTGAATATCGAACTCATCGTACCGGTCAGAGCATTGACCACACTCATCAGCATCGCCAGTGAAGAAGTAAATACCATGTAGTCTTCTCTCGTCAGATCATTCATGACCGTCGCACCCATCAGGGTGATCGTCATGATCGTTGACAGAGCCGATACTATCAGACCGTTGTTTCGAAGCAGGAACGGTTTAGCATAGCTGTGGTGCAATATAGCCCGATAATTATCAGCCCATTTCGCATAGATCAGTTTTTCCACACCCATACTCTTGATCTTCATGATCCCCTTGATCACGGAATAGAAGAAGCTGTCTGATTCCATGGCAATATTGAAAGCTTCTCTGCTGAGCTGAATGTCCCAGATGGAAGTTATGATCGATAAAACGATCTTGATTATCACGAAGAACAAAGCCGGAACATACAGTTCTTTGGATATGCTATGCATCTGGACCAGGTAGGCACCGGAGAAAGAGAAGTTCAAAAGAATATCCAGGAAGATATTGACGATCGTATTGGTCAGATTGTTGCACTGCTGGATACGTTTTGAGATCTTACCGGAAGAGTTATCCGAGAAGAAGGAACGCGGCAGTTCCAGGATCTTGGTCATGACCACGCCCTGAACCTTGATCGAGATCCGGTTTCGGATATTGGCCAGCAGTTTTGATTTCAATAAGCCGATCACGATATCCACAAGATGCAAGACCGTAAACGTTGCCAGCATCACTTTAAACATATAGCCGTTGCTGCCAGGATCATTCAGATAGACGTTATAGATCCACTGGTTGATCTTCGGGAAAGCAAGGCCTAAAGCCGTCATGATGCCACTGGCCGCAACCACTAAAAAGACATCTCTGGCCGTCAGATAGCGGAAGACGGAAATGATAAAAGTTATCAGAACCGATTTGTTCTGAACCATCGGCTGGGTAAAGACATAACAGTAATCAAGCTTCAGACTCTTGATGAATTTCAAGGTACAGAAACCCTTCTTCTTGTTGTTTACATCGTACCAGCGATAACCGATCTTGGTCGGACACAGAACAAAAGGACGGTCTTCTTTGTCAAAGCAGAGGATATACTCGTTTCTCTCCCAGATCTCTTTAAGGACATTGACAGATTTACGGTACATGACATCCGCCGGTTCCATGAGCTGTACGACCAGATCCTCAACGGAATAGGATGTGTAAACCCGGGAAGTTTCAATATTAAAACGATCCAGAATGAATAATAAAGCATTCTGGACATTATCCAGCAGATTGGTGTTCAGTTTCCGGATCTGCTTATCCTCGAGCAGTGCTGTATCCGCATTCTTTTCCAGTTCCTGATTTATCTTTTCTTTTTTCTGTATCAGTTCGGAAGAAATACTCATTGCATACTCACCAGTTTCTTATATAATCCGCCAAGACGGTACAGTTCTTCATGGCTTCCCTGTTCAATTATCCTGCCCTTTTCCATGACATAGATGCGATCACAGCCGACGATCGTCGAAAGACGATGAGCGACAACGATACATGTCGTGCCCTTTTTTCTGATCGACCTGATGACATAATCTTCCGTCAAGGCATCAAGTGCCGAGGTAAACTCATCAAGGAAAAGTACGGTCGGTTCATGAGAAAGGGCTCTGGCCAGCTGTAAACGCTGGATCTCACCACCGGAGAAATTCTGTCCATTCTCCAGGACTTTGACATTATATCCTTCGCGATCGGAAATGATACGATCATGGATCTGCGCATCTCTGGCAGCCAGGATTACTTCAAAATTCTCGACCGTGTCATCCCACATCTTGATATTCTGATTGACGCTGTCTTCAAAAGTGACAGGTTCCTGATCGACCGTCATGATCGAAGAATGGAAGACCACATCCGGGATCTCTTCCCGTTTCTTGCCATCATAGGTCACTTCGCCACTCTCAGCTTTATACAGATCGGCCATGATCTTCAGAAGCGTGCTCTTGCCGCAACCCGTACCGCCGACCAAAGCGACCATCTGACCTGGTTGAATTTCTAAAGATACATTGTCTACTGCCAGATCATCACCTTTGTTATAGCGGTAAGAAACATTTTTGACACTGATCTGACCGCTGAGTTTTTCATAATCAACACCTTCCTGTAACGGGATCTCTTCCGGTGTCGGACGATCCATGATGTCGTTGACTCTTTCGATATTGGTACGCATCGTCTGCATCGCATTCATAGAACTTAAAGCGCTGCTCAAAGAAGAACGCAGTTTGCCGAAAACATTCTGGAACAGTGACATCGTACCGAGCGTGATTCTGCCGATACCGATCAGATAGGCACCCACAAAGAGTCTCACCGTTGCCAGCAAGAAAGAATGCAGTCCTTCGCAAACAGCAATGATCCGATTGATCCTTAAGGTGCTCAGTCTTGTTTCATTCACCTGCATCAGGGAATCATACCAGGTATTGAAGAAGTCTCTTTCTGAACCGGTGGATCTGATCGTCTCGATCATATTCATACCATTGAGCACCGAAGAACTAAGTGAATTGGAACTTGTAGCGTTAGCTCGGGAAATGATCGCGTTTTGTTTCTGCAGTTTCAGGACGACGATAAAGTTGATCAGTTCGATAAGCAGGCAAAGAATGGTTATCTGTTTGTTATAGGAGAACAGGAAAAAGAAATAGAAGATGGTCATCATCGTATTGATCATACGCGGGACCAGAGAGTCCATGATCGACTGTTCCAGTTTTTCATTGTTGTCCAATCTGCTCATGATGTCACCGGCTGAATACTGCTCAAAGAAACGCAGTGGCAGAGAAAGCATCTTCTTGAACATCTTGCTGTTGGATACAGCTGTCATTTTGCGGCTGGTCTGATCTACCACTCTTTTTTTCATGATTAAAAAATACAGCTGCAGGATCGTTCCAAAATACATCCAGCCCATGACTATATTCGTAAACAGCTTACGGAATTTTGAGAAATCCTCAATTTCGATTTCTTTTGCGGCATTACTTAAAAAACCGTCATCCGATACAAGACTATCCATGAAAAACTTCATGCCTTTAGACAGTTTAAGATCCAGCCAGATACAGATCAGCGTCAGGATCACCATCAAAATGATCGGTTTCAGGATCGGTCTGATCCTGTCCCAGATCAAAGAAAGCATCGACTCTTCACGTCCACCCGGCTTGAAATTCTCACCCTTTTTTAAAACCAGAACTTTGCCCGTATAGTTACGTTCAAAAGCTTCCATCGGGGTCAGATATTCACCCTTGGCCGGATCGATCAGATTGACACCTTTTTTCCTGAATTTGGTGACAATCACGTAATAACGCTTTTTCCAGCTGACAATGACCGGCAGTTTGGTATGCATCAGATCATCGATACTCATTTCAACGATCTCGCAATCCAAACCATATTCTTCAGCTGCTTTCTTCAGCTGCTCAGGACTTGAACCATTACGCGAAGAAACACAGTTTTCCCGCAGTTCATCAATGCTGACATACTTACCGAAATACCCAAGCATCATAAACAAAACGGTTGCACCGTTTTCACCTGTTGCCATCTGTATACGAATTGGAATTTTACTCATTGTTACTGCCCTAATTATAACATCTGCTTTCGGTAATGATCCCTAGTTTATCCTTGAATCTGTCCATCAAAAAAGGCATATCGCTATGCCCTTTAAATCTCCATGAATTCATCAATAGCCTTCAATACCGCTTTGCTCAGTTCCTCACTTCCAAACAACCATTGTTCGTGAGTCATATCGAATTCTCTTATCTGTGGATCTCTGAAATACTTTTTATAACGGTTCAGATACTTCTCACCCATCTTTTTCGCATAGATGAAATGGACTTTTGTCCCTTCGACATAGATATCATCATTCAACCAGGTCAAAAGATCGCTATAGTATTCATTCTTTATCGATTCCATGGAAAACTGCGAGAAACAGTTCACGAATTTCTCCGCATCCTCATCCGACATATCAAAAGCTTTTTTCAGTTTCTCCTTGGTCTGCTGTTTTTTCTTTTCATTGCCGATAAAACCGGATAAAAGCGGAACAACCAGTTTTGACTGCAGCCAGGCTGAGAACTTTCCACACTGATCAAGATCAGGAGAACCGAAGATCCCATGATCCAGATGAACATTTTCTCTCTGGATCAGCTGACCTACAAAACTGCTGCCAAGCGATGAACCAAGAGCGCCATCGATCCTGCCATTATAATTATCTTTTATATATTTCTCGATCTTTTCCGTGACATCGATCATATCCTTAAACTCAGTATCTGTTCCATCAAAACCATCATAATTGACACAGATCAGATGATACTTTTCTTTCAAAGCATCCAGGACTTTAGAAAAATTGGTCTCATAGTTCATACATGTCCCCGGCAATAACATCAGTATCTTTCCGTCTTTTTTACCCATTTCATCAAAACGCATTATCCCATCCTCCTATATCTTCCTGGCAAAGAAATCGCATTTATCGCCACCCTTACCCAGAGTGGATGTTCTGATAAACTCAATATGCGGCAGATTACCATAGACCCGATCATCATTCTCGCAATAGATCTTCGTCAGCTCAAAGCAGCCGAGTTCCTTAAAGTAATGACAGAACGGACAGCTTATGACATCCATGCGATATTCACCCTTTTTATTGTCATAGTAGATATTTCTGAAACCATTGTTTTCACCGTAAAGTTTCTTACACATGATATCCCACATCTTTATAAAAAGTGATGGCATGCCAGGTATCTTCATGAAATCTCCAAGTTTATGGGCGACATCATTTGTTAAAGCGCTCGCCGAGTTTTCAATTATGGAATAAGCTGTTTTCTGATCGACCTTTTCTTTGGCGCAGAGATAGACGCTTGCGGAAGGAAAGATGTAGTTATCGGTATGGATATGAACACCTTTTGGCAGATCATTGTATCTCACCAGCAGTTCACTGAGTTTTTCAGTAGCATCTGTCCATATATCATCACTTAACTTTTTACCAAGCTGTCTTTCCATGTCTTTTCGAATGAAAGACTTCTTCTTCATTATCTTTTCAGCTTCAGCGATCATATCTTTACCATTTCCTTCCAGTTAGTAATAACTAACTTTTATGATACTCCTTTTTCACTTTTTCTCAACCAAAAAGGACATGTCGTTTAACACATCCATGTCCGTTTTGTTTTTAATGCTTTTTCTTACTTGATCACACTCTGTCCTCTGGTGACAGGCTGAGGATCGATGAAGTCGAGCTGCTTGTCATTGGCATTGGTGATGATCAGCATGGTAGACATATCATAGGTGTTTGATAACTTTGGTACATCTACTTCTACTATCGGATCACCTGCTTTTACTGGATCACCCTGTTTCTTGTTAAGAATTCTGAAGCCATTACCTTTGGCATTGACGGTGTCTACTCCACAATGAACTAATAACTCTACGCCTTCATTGGTGATAATACCAAAGGCATGACCTGTAGGGAATAAAACTGATAGTGTGCCATTGGCTGGGGAACATAATACTGTCTTCTTATCATACTTGAAGGCCGTTGATTTGCCCATCATCTGTTCCGCAAAGACAGGATCAGATACAGTCGTGATATCGATGACTTCTCCATCGGCTATAGCTACGATAGCATCATCTCCTACATTAAGTTCAGGAAGACTGATAGGTTCTTCCTTTTTCAAGAATTTGTCAAATAAACCCATATGTTTGTTTCTCCTTATAGCTCCTCTCCGTTAGTTTCTATGACTTTCTTATACCAGAAGAAGGAATCTTTTCTGGATCTGCCTAAAGTTCCTTTTCCTTCATTATCCTTATCTACATATATGAATCCATATCTCTTCTTCATCTCACCCGTTGAAGCTGATACGAGATCGATCGGCCCCCACATCGTATAACCGAGTACCGGGATGCCATCCTTTTCGATCACATCCTTCAACACCTTAAGATGAGCCGCCATATAATCGACACGGTATGGATCATGGATACTTCCATCTGCTTCTATTTTATCATTTGCACCCAGTCCGTTTTCAACTATAAACAAAGGTTTTTCATAGCGGTCATATAAGGTGTTACACGTGATCCTTAAACCCAGCGGATCGATCTGCCAGCCCCATTCCGAAGCTTTCAGATACGGATTCTTTACAGCCTTGAAAGCGGCATTACCACTGTCTGTCTGATTAAGAACTTTCTCATCAGTTGAGGTACATCTTGAACTGTAGTATGAGAAGGAGATGAAATCGACCGTTCCTTCTTTAAGAACTTTTTTGTCTTCTTCACTTAATTCAATAGAAGCACCAAGCTCTTCCATTCTCTTGAAAGCCCAGACCGGATATTCACCTCTGGCCTGTACATCGGTAAAGAAATAGTTGTCCCGGTCTTTATTGAAAGCTTCCCAGACATCATCTGGGTTGCAGGAGTATGGATAGTACTGTCCTGCCGCCAGCATGCATCCGACCATATTGTTTGGATCGATCTCATGAGCCAGTTTGACTGCTTTAGCGGAAGCGATCAGTTCATGGTTGGCGGCTGTATAGTTGACCTGATCTTTATTCTCGCCTTCCTTATAAAGGATTCCGGCACCCATGAATGGTAAGTGCAGTAACATATTGATCTCATTGAAAGTCAGCCAGTACTTAACTAAGCCTTTATATTCTGCAAACAGAACCTTGCATAACTTAAGGAAGGCATCGATCATCCTGCGGTCTTTCCAGCCACCATACTTTTTGATTAAAGCTATCGGTGTATCGAAGTGGTTGATCGTAACCAATGGTTCGATATTGTATTTCTTTAATTCAGTAAATACGTTTCTGTAGAACTCAACACCTTTTTCATTAGGTGCATCATCATCGCCATTTGGAAGAATCCTGGTCCATGATATGGACATTCTGTAAGTCTTGAAACCCATTTCGGCAAATAAAGCGATATCTTCTTTGTAATGATGATAGAAATCGATCGCTTCATGAGCCGGATATGTATGATCATCATCACATTCCAGCATTTCCATGACTCCGGCCATTACTTTGAATCTGTCTTCACCAAAAGGAATGACATCAACAGTTGATAAACCCTTGCCATCCTGATCCCAGGCACCTTCACACTGATTGGCAGCGGTTGCGCCGCCCCATAAGAAATTCTTTGGAAAAGCCATTATTACTCCTTATTATTTTTTATAAATTTATACTTTTATATTACCTTATATCCTTCTTTTTCGGATAGACTTCAGATCTTATTAATTCATCTCTTTTTTTAAAAAACTACGTGTTAGAATTTAATTAATGAAAATACTATCAATAATATTGTTTATCATATCGACCGCGATACATCTTTACGCGTCTTTAAAGAAAGATAAACCGCTAAGAAACAAGAGCAAACCTTTTATTATATTTTCCTTATTACTCTTTTACTGTTTCTCAGCTGAGCCGATCAAAGCTACTGTGGTACTGGCTCTGATCTTCTCCTGGATAGGCGATATCTTACTTATCCCTGATGGCATTAAATGGTTCACTGCCGGCGGCATATCCTTCATGATCTCTCACTTCTTCTTTGTCTTGAGCTACATGCAGGATGTGAATTTCTCCAAGATCAATCCGATCGTGGTGGCTGTTTTAGGAATCTTCTTCTTTACAATTGTTTTCTTTATCTTCAGGAGACTTAAACCGCTTCTTCCTAAAGCGCTGTTCTATCCGATGTATCTGTATCTGCTTATAAACGGAGCGATGAACTGCTTTGCGATCTTCCGCTATCTATCCAATAAAGATCTGGCCGGTATCATAACCGTGATCGGTGCCGCTCTTTTCTTTGTCTCTGACTGTTCGCTGTTCTTTGTGCGCTTTGACAAAAACAGCCGTCTGAAGACTCATTTCCTGGTGATGCTTACTTACTCGATCGGAGAATTCCTGATCGTGTTGGGACTGATATTGAAATAGGAGACCAATATGAAATACTATCTTTACAACCCTTTAGCAAACAACGGCCTTAAACCTGAGATCGATCCTTCTTTTGAACTGATCGATGCGACCAAGACCGATTTTCCCAAATTCTTTTCCGAACTAAAAGAAAATGATGAAGTCGTCCTTATCGGGGGAGATGGTACGATCAATTATCTGGTCAATTCCTATGACTGTTCAAAACTCAAAAACAATGTCTATCTGTTGGCCAATGGTACCGGTAATGATTTCCTGAAAGATATCAAGGAAACAGCCGGCAAGGAAATCCTGTTAAATCCATATCTTGCCAACCTGCCGACAGTAAAAGTCAATGGCATCGAAAGAAAGTTCATAAACAATATGGGCTTTGGGATTGATGGCTACTGTTGCGAAGTTGCGGACCAGATCAAAGAAAAGACACCGAATAAGAAAATTGATTATACCGGTATCGCCATCAAAGGCCTGCTGTTCCATTTCAAACCATGTCACGCTACCGTTGAAGTCGATGGCAAGACCTACGAGTTTGACAACGTCTGGCTGGCACCGACCATGAAAGGACGCTTCTATGGCGGTGGCATGATGATCGCTCCGGATCAGGATCGTACGAGTGATAAACTGTCGGTCGTCCTGTATATGACCAGATCAAAATTAAAAGCTCTGATGGCCTTCCCTTCGATCTTTGAAGGTAAACACGTTGAAAAAACTGACATGGTCAAAGTCATTGAAGGTAACAAGATCCACGTGAAATTCTCACGTCCTTGTGCTGCCCAGATCGATGGCGATACAGTACTGGGCGTCAGCGAATACTATGCTGAACTTTAAGCTATTTTAATATTTTTAAGAACAGGCGAAAAAAATTATATTTTTTTCGGTTAATCTACAATCGTGTGGTTGAAATATACGGTTCTTTGACATAGAAATATCAGTATCGCAGCTGTCTTCAAGGATATAATTTAAGTAGCCAAATATAGAAAGTGTTTAAGCAGCTATTCAGCTTTTCTGTGT
>JAFRJA010000064.1 GCA_017432545.1 Erysipelotrichaceae bacterium | reverse complement strand
TTGATCCCAAACCGCATCCTGATGTGAACAGATGGATCAACAGCGATTATGTATTTCCGGTAAGAGAAAAAACAGAAGAAGAGGAAAGGAATTAAACAAATTATGAAACTGATGATCGCTTCGGATATTCATGGCAGCGCCTATTACAATGATCTGATGTTAGAGCGCTATAAGGAAGAAAAACCTGAAAAGCTTTTACTGTTGGGAGATATCCTTTATCATGGACCACGAAATGATCTGCCTAAAGATTATGCGCCTAAAAAGGTATTAGCTTCATTAAATGAGATAGCTGACAAGATCCTTTGTGTCAGAGGAAATTGTGATGGAGAAGTCGATCAGATGGTCCTGGATTTTCCGATCATGGCTGATTATCTGTATATGTATATCGATGGACTCGAGCTCTATGTGAGCCATGGTCATATCTATAATCAGAATAAACCTTTGCCTGGTTTAAGAGGTATCTTCCTTTGCGGTCATACCCATGTACCGCTCATTGAGGAACATGAGAATTTCGTCTATCTCAATCCCGGATCAGTAGCGATCCCTAAAGAAGATTCCTGTCACAGCTATATGATGCTGGAGAACAACGAATTCGTGTGGAAGGATCTTGAGAGTAAAGAGATCTATATGACCTATAAGGCAGAACTTTGAAAGAGAATTTAATAGAATAACAGGACTCGTTCCTGTTTTCTTGTGATATAAATAAAAATATGGAAACAGTTCTTATTCTGATAAAACAGGTACTGATCATGTACGCCCTGATGTTTATCGGTTTTCTTTCCTATAAGAAAAAGTTTTTAAGTGATGAAGGTGCTAAAGACATCGGTAAGATCTTACTGAATATCGTTGTGGTCTCGGTCATCATTTCCAATCTTTATGTCGAGAGAACGCCGGAGAAAACAGCGGAACTGCTCTCTTCAAGTTTTATCTCTCTGATCTGTATGGTCTTATCCATTTTCATATCATTTCTGATCTTTCATAAGAATAACCGGATCGCGGAATTTGCCTGCAGCTTCTCCAATGCCGGCTTTATCGGTATTCCTCTGGTTCAGGCGACATTCGGGAATTCGGCTGTCTTCTATCTTACGGCGATGCTGGTGCTAGTCGCACTGTTACAGTGGACCTATGGCGTCTACACCATCACCGATGATAAAAGATATATCGATCTGAAGAAAGTCATCAGGAATCCGATCGTCATTGCGGTCGTCGTCGGCATCGTTCTTTATATCACCCAGATAAAGGTCCCGGCGATCGTTACTGATCTGTTTGGGATAATCAATTCTTTGAATACGCCTTTGGCGATGATGGTGTCAGGTGTCTATCTGGCGCAAAGCGATCTTCTTTCGATGCTGAAGAAAAAGGACGTCTATTTTATCTGTCTGATCAGACTGATCGTTATACCATTGGTGATCATGCTGGTCTTCAGGTTCTTGCCTTTAGGAAATAACACGATCAAGCTGGCTGTTCTTTTAGCCGGTGCCTGTCCATGTGGTGCCAATGTGTCGATCTTTGCGCAACAGTATGACTGTGACTATAAAAAAGGGATAGAATACGTGTGTGTTTCCACCCTGTTATCTATCCTTACGATTCCTTTAATTATTTATCTGGCGACTCTGTTTTTCTAGATCTCAGCCAGTCTTCTTAACATCTCCCGCATTACTTTATAGTATTCTTCGACATTGATATCGACGGCAACTCTTGAATTCGGGATCTGATCATAATCGGCGACAGTCATGCCTCTTTTTTCATCTTTGCCTTCAATGACCGATGTATGGGCATCTTTGAAGGTCATGATGTTTTCATTTATCAGTGTAGCCATCGCGACCGCGTCGTGCATGGCTTCTTCATGACGGAAACTGATCAGTTCCATGATGACGTCCTTGATCTTGGGATCGCACTCAATATCTTCAAAAATCGTTTTGGTAAGCGGAGCTTTTCTGGTGACATTAAGTCCGATCATATCGATCGGCACGCCGCTTTCAAAGACGATCTTGGCCGCTTCGGCATCATGCCAGATATTGGCTTCCGCGTATTCTGTGGCATTACCGGTCGTTAAAGTTCCGCCCATGATGACGATCCTTCTGATGAAGGATGGTAACTGCGGATATTTACTGAAGGCCATGGCGAGATTGGTCTCAGGGCCAACACATACCAGAACAAGTTTTCCGTTACTTTTGATTGCTTCGCGATGGATCTTGTCCCAGGCTTTCAGACGGTCGATCTTGGTGTCGGAATGTTCAAGATAGACATTGCCTATGCCATTGATCCCGTGAGCTTTTATTACCGGCAGACCAAAGCTGCCGCAGAGATATCTGCCGGCTCCGCGGGCGACCGGGACTTCAGCCCGTTTGAACAGTTTAAGGATGTCCAAAGCGTTTTGAGTCGTTACATCTGTAGAATTGTTACCACCGATCGTAGTGACTGCCCGCAGATCAAAAAGATCTTTAAAGGCACAGCATAAAGCTAAACAGAAAAAATCATCTACTCCCGGATCTGTGTCAATTATTATCGGTATTCTTTCCATAAAACTATTATAACCCTGCACACATGCGATATGATTAAAGAAAGAAGAAGGAAAAATAATATGTCAGTAATTGCAGGATTCATGGTCCCTCATCCTCCGCTCATCGTTCCGGCTGTCGGTAAAGGCGAAGAAAGAAAGATCGTCAAGACGATCGCTTCCTATGAAGAAGTGGCAAGACAGATAGCTGAATTAAAACCGGATACGATCATCATCAGTTCACCACACAGCATCATGTATGCGGATTATTTTCATATTTCCCCGGGAAAACATGCTTCGGGTTCATTTAAGAGATTCCGAGCTCCGGAAGTCAGCTTTGAAGAAGAATATGACAGTGAACTCAGAGACAAGATCTGTGAGCTTTCCGATAATATAGATTTCCCATGTGGCATACTGGGCGAAAAAGATCCGGAATTAGATCACGGGACGATGGTTCCTTTATACTTCATTCGTCAGAAATACAGTAAAGGCAAGATCATCCGTTTAGGTTTGTCAGGCTTGCCTATAAGTGATCATTACCGTATAGGTATGATCATTAAACAAGCGGTCGATGATCTTGATCGCAAAGTTGTCTATGTCGCCAGTGGCGACCTTTCACATAAACTGCAGGAATATGGACCTTATGGTTTTGCGAAAGAAGGCCCGGAATATGATAAGAGGATCATGGATGCGGCTTCCAGAGCGGCTTTTGGCGAAATGTTTGATTTCTCTGAAGACTTTTGCGATAAAGCGGCAGAATGCGGACACAGATCCTTTGTGATCATGGCGGGTTGCTTTGATGGAATCGATGTGGAAGCGAAAGCCTTATCTCATGAAGATGTGACCGGTGTCGGTTATGGGATCTGTACCTTCTATCCAAAAGGGAAAGATGAAAACCGAAGATTCCTTGATCAGTATGAGATAAAAAGAGAAGCGGAATTAAAAAAGAAGATCGATAATTCCGATGCCTATGTTAGGTTGGCGCGTTCAGCTGTAGAATATTATGTCATCCATAGAAAGAGACTTCCTTTGCCGGATGATCTGCCGGAAGAAATGTTGAATAGAAAAGCCGGAGCTTTTGTCTCGATCCATAAGTTCGGCAGACTCAGAGGCTGTATCGGAACCATCATGGCTACCAGAGAAAATGTCGCCGAAGAGATCATTTCCAATGGGATCAGTGCTTCCAGCAGAGATCCGCGTTTTGATCCGATCAGACCCGATGAATTAAAGGATCTGGAGATCAATGTGGATGTCTTAGGTGAGATCGAAGATATTGATTCAGCTGAACAGCTTGATGTGAAACGTTACGGGGTCATCGTCAGCTGTGGAAGCAGAAGAGGACTGTTGTTGCCTGATCTTGAAGGTGTGGATACAATAGAGGAACAGATCGATATTGCCAGGGAAAAAGGTGGTATCGGAAAGAATGAGAACTATACACTTCAGCGTTTTGAAGTCATAAGACATTACTGAGGTTTCTATGGCAAGATGTGAAGTCTGTTTCAGACATTGCGAACTCAAGGATGGACAGATCGGTTTCTGTAAAGCCCGAATAGGGAAAGGCGACAAAGTCGTTTCCTATAACTATGGTCAGATCACCTCGATCGCTTTGGATCCGGTCGAGAAGAAACCTTTAAGAAGATTCTTCTCCGGTTCAAAGATCATCTCCGTAGGAAGTTTCGGCTGTAACTTGCGCTGTCCGTTCTGTCAGAACTATGAGATATCCTGGTCAGATGAAGTTGAATACGTCGCCAAGCAAGCCCGCTATATCTCGCCTGAACAGTTAGTAAAGATCGCCGGGCGTTATACTGACAGCGGCAATATCGGAATAGCCTATACCTATAACGAACCTTTAGTAGGTTATGAATATGTAAGAGACAGCGCGAAGCTCGTCCATGAAGCCGGTTTAAAAAATGTACTGGTCTCTAACGGTTCAGTGGAACTGAAGATCCTTGAAGAGATCATTCCTTATATCGATGCGATGAATATCGATCTTAAGGGTTACAGTGAAAACTACTACAAAAAACTTCTCAAAGGCGATCGCAAACAGGTGCTCGATTTCATTGAAGAAGCAGCGAAACACTGTCACATCGAACTGACGACCTTGATCATTCCAAACGAGAATGATTCAATTGAAGAGATGAAAGAACTATCCAGCTGGATCGCTTCCATTGATAAGACGATCCCGCTTCATATTTCAAGATTCTTCCCTTGTTTCAACATGACCGACAGGGGACCGACTTCCGTTAAGAGAGTATATGATCTGGCTGATGTCGCGAGAGAGAAACTTGATTATGTCTATACAGGAAACTGTTAAAGAGGTTAGCTATGGAACGCAAAGAAATAAAACTGAATGAACTGGTCATAAGCGGTACTGAAGACAAGATGGATTATGTGCAGATGCTGGTACCGGAGGAGTGGACCTCAAGGATCAAAACTTTTAAGGATTCCTATGGTGGCAGCAAGTATCCTTATCAGTTTACTATCTTTCACGACTCTCCGGATAAGACAGCGACGATCTACTACTATTCACCGGTCAATTTTGTGGATGATCATTTAAAACAGTTTAATGATTATGAAATCGACGAATACGGAAACTGGCTGAGAGCCGCTCGGGAAATGCCTGTTGTGTTGGACAGATCGGTCTTACACCGATTCCGTGATTACAATATGGAAAGGATCAACCATATTCCTTTTTCCAACAACGAAAAGATATATAAAGAAAGATATCAGGGCTATGTTGATGATGTCGCAAGACAGGGTAATTCTTTAAACAGTTATTACTACTACGGCGGCATCAATATCTATAAATACACCAACAAAAACCGTGAAAGGATCAGGATGGCCTCAGCTATCGTTGACGGCTATTATTATTCCCGCTGGCAGGAAGTACCGCAGGCTTATATGATGTCGTTGACGGGTGTTGATCCGAGTTATATCTATCCGAACTATCAGTATGATCAGTATAGTAAAAAATATGTCTACACCATTATGGATCAGGCTGACTGGCGCTTCTATTGCCATCTGGAGATGGATGTCTTAAAGGAAGATTATGAATATGCATATAAGAATATCTTCTTACCTGTCGTTAATAAAGGCGTAGTTATCTGTGATGATATCTGGCAGGACTTCAGAAAAGAAAAAGAAAGAATGAGTAAGGAAAGGGCAGCGATCAGGCAAGACAGGAAAGAAGCAGCCCGGATCCAAAGGGAAGCCGACGAAAGAAGAAGACAGTCAAATAAAGAGCTTTATGACTATGTCCGCAAGACCCAGCAGGAAATCAGCGACATGCGTAAAGACTCCTATGAGAAGCAGAAGAAAGCTCATGATAGAGTCATGGAACAGTGGACGGATACGATCAGAGGCAATACCCGCTTTGTGGATAAACAAGGAAACGAACATGTGATCCACACTTATAATGATTATGCCTTCAAAAAAGGCGATGACTACATCACTTCCAACAGTTCTTTAGATCACTTCTCTGATTGGGAAGAACTGGAGAAAAAGAAATATTAGAAAAATTTCCAGTGCAAATGGGAAATTTAAGAATTAATAAGAGTAGAGAAAGCCTGGAAACAGGCTTTCTTTGCTGAATAACAGAGGAATAAAGACTAAAAACATTAAAAACCTCGTAAAATTTCCAGTACTACTGGAAATTTTACGATATAATATATCTGGAAGAAAGAAAAACCATGATTCAAAGAACAATTTATGAAAAAATTCTGAAAAGCATTGAAACAAAACCTGTAACCCTAATAACCGGGGCAAGACAAGTTGGAAAAACAACGATATGTAAGATGCTGGTTAAGGAGAAAGGCTATAATTACGTGAGTCTTGATAACAGCAGGGAATTGTCATCAGCCGTCAATGATCCGGCAATGTTTTTGAAAATGCATCCGGCTCCTTTGATCATTGATGAAGTCCAAAAATGTAAAGATCTGTTTGCGGAGATTGAGTCTATTGTTAATGAAGCCAGATTCAACGATATAGAAAACAGAGGAATGTATGTTCTTACCGGATCGCAGACATATAATCTTATGGAAAACGTTTCAGAAACGATGTCTGGAAGAGTTACGATTGTTTTAATGTCCCCGTTAAGTTTAAGAGAGATCAGAGGATTGAAAGAAGAGCCTTTCCTGATAGACCCTATAAGGAACAATAAAGATGCTCTTAACAATCCCATTAGTGTAAATGAACTTTATGATTATATCGTCAGAGGATTCTATCCGGAAATTTATGATAAAAACATAGAGGATATTGATCAGTTTTATTCTGATTATGTCATGACATATATTGAAAGAGATGTTTCTCAGATAATAGAACTGAGAGATAAATTGAGATTTCAGAGATTCATGGAGATCTTGGCATCCCAGACCGGTGAGGAGCTCACATATGATGAAATCGCCAAAGGGATAGGCGTTAAAACTGATACTATCCAATCATGGGTCAGCATACTTGCCGCCGGCAGTATAATTACTCTTCTTGAGCCGTATTATGAAAACTCGGTTATGAGCAGAGTAGTAAAACGGCCAAAGATCATCTTTAACGATACAGGACTTGCCGCATATCTCTCAGGATTGAACAATCCGACCGTATTACAAAAATCAAAGTTTAACGGCAGGTTCGTTGAGACATATATAATTAACGAAATTATTAAATCGTTTAGAAACACCGGAAAAAAGGCAAAGTTTTATTATTATCGTGATTATGATCAAAAAGAAATAGATCTTGTTGTATTACACGAAGGAAAACTGAATCTGATTGAGTGTAGATTTGGAGTCAGTTTTAAAGGAAGTGATGTCAGTTCCTTTAAAAAACTTGAATCAACCAATTTTGAATTGTCCAATAGCGGAATAGTGTGCAATACCGATATTTCATATTCTCTTACTGACAAATACTATGCCGTTCCGTTAGCATCAATTTAAAAAAAGAACTGACTATAGAGAAAAACCGAAAATGTCATACAGAAGGCCTGAAGTAAACAGGTTTTCTTTTTGACTTCATTAACTTCAGATAATATAATAACAAGTGTTATAGTATTCAGGAGGAGTTATGCCAAAGAAACCGACTACGACAAAAGAAGAAATGATCAAAGGAGCTTTCGAACTGATCAGAGAAGAAGGCTTGGAATTTTTAACGGCCAGAAATCTGGCTTCAAAACTGGGCTGTTCAACACAGCCGATCATGTATCAGTTTCCCAACCTGAATGAATTAAAAGACCTCGCTTATAAACAAGCGGATAACTATCACAGTGAATATATATTCAAAGACAATGATTTTCTCAAGATCGGTTTAAGATATATCAGATTCGCTCATGAAGAGAAAAACCTCTTTCACTTTCTGTTTCAATCAGGACACTTTGATGGTTTCAGTATCGGCGAACTGCTTAAAGCACCGGATACAAAAAAACTGATCAGTTCAGCTGCGAAAGAACTCAAGATATCCGAAAAGGAAGCGATCAAAGCATTTGAAGCCTTATTTGTCATGGTTCACGGTTATGCGAGTCTGATCGCCAATAATGCGATGAAGTATAACGAAAAAACAATCAAGGATACATTACTCAAAACAGGTAAGGAGATGATGAAAAAATGATGAAGTTATTTAAAAAGAACGAACTGCTGTTTGCGATATTATGCATAGTGGTCTATGTGATCGTCTGTGGGAATCTGCGCAATATGGGTGATGACAGCCCCTATATGGCTATCGGTCTGATCATAATATCCATAATTCTTTTCCTGTTTGTGAAGATGAATGGCCTGATGGGCTATTTCGGACTGGATCGCTGGCCTTCCAATTCAAAGGAAATGTTGTATTTCATTCCGATGTGGATCATTTCTACAGGTAATCTCTGGGATGGCATATATGTGAATTATAAAGGCTTAGGAATTCTTTATTCAGTCATATCATTCGTTCTGATCGGTTTTATAGAAGAACTCTTATTCCGTGGTTTTCTGTTTAAAGCCTTATTAAAGGAAGGCAGTACGACCAGAGGCATAATCATCTCAGCTCTGACTTTCGGTATGGGTCATATCGTTAATATACTGACTGGACATACCGGAATTGAAACGATAATACAGATGCTGTTTGCGGTAGCGATAGGATTCATCTATACCTTTGTCTACTACAAAGGCGAGAGTCTGATCCCGGATATCATATCACACGCCATGATCGATACCTTCTCGGTTTTCGGTTGGGAAAATCCTGTGACTGATAAGATATATGTAATAGCATCGATCATTATTTCGATTGGATACTGTTACTATCTGAGCAGATTGAAAAATCCGGCGGAATCAGACTGATGATAAAATAATAGGTACTGAGTTATGTTCTGAAATGTGAGGAGAGAAAATGGTATTACTTATTACTGTTGTTATCAGTGCCGCTATGGGTATCGGTATCGGTCTGGTTCTTAGAAATAATGCGGTGACTCCATATGGTCTGGGTAATCATTTCGGCAGACATTATCTTAATGATCATGGTGTTGATACGGAAGAAAATTCTGAAAGAAGATGGGACGACTAGACTATGAGTGTTAAACTGATTAAAGCTGAAGTTCAGGATATAGAAGAACTGTATTTTATTGTTGAAGAAAGAATCAGATACTACAGCAGTATTCAATATAATATGAAACCTAAACCCGTACATTTTCCTTCACTCGAAGATTTTCAAAGGCATCAGGCTAAAGGTGATCTGTATATCATAGAGACACCGGAAGATAAAAAAGCCGGTGTAGCTGCCGTCAGTGAAGAAAATGAGCAGCGACTTATGAATATGGATGATTCTTCAGTCCTGTATTATCAGTTTTCCATCATCAGACTGAAGGTTACGGTCATGTTGAAGGACGTGTTAAGTGAAATTGAGAAAATAGCTGTAAGTAGAAACAAGAAAGCTGTCCGTTTATTCCATGAAGCCGATGAGAAGTTCGCTGAAACCACATATGGAAAGATAGGATATTATGTAATGGGTACGTTTGTTAAAGATGGAGAAACCATTGTTATAAGAGAAAAAAGGTTGAGTGTGTAAATTTATTTTTGCCCTATGATTTACAGTAATGTTTAAAATGATATGAAAGATGGAGGTAAGAATATATGCCGGAAAAAGAGAAAAAGATATTAAACGATGAAGACCTCGCCAAGGTAGATGGGGCCGGGTACTTCTCAGCGTAGAGCGATAAAGATTACAATGCAGCAGGGGTAGAGATCGTTGGTCCCGGAATATTATGGAATGACGGTTACATATTTTAGGGTAAAGAAATAACTACTACAGAGGCTGACAGACTGGCGTTCTTCACTTATTATAATAACCGGCCGGCAAACAGCATTCAGGAAGCCATAGAATTCTGGGATGACTTCGAACCCGGTGTCTGATCAAAAAAAACAAAAAGTAACTAAAACCAGAGAATTCTCTGGTTTTAGTATGCTATGTTTAGTTTTGTTTATCCTCTTGGCACGTCATCAGGCAGGATCGATTCGATATCATAG
>JAFRJA010000063.1 GCA_017432545.1 Erysipelotrichaceae bacterium | reverse complement strand
TGTATACCGAAAGGTCACCATCGTTTTTTACGAACCACGGCTGCGTATTACAGGCGCTTGGCGCAAATCTGACAATATCGCTCACGCCGGCGATCTGTTCGCCTTCCCATATTTCCTCGATATTCTTTCGTTTACTCTTAAACACGTCTTTGCGGAACAGTGAATCATCATTGATTTTCCGGATCGAAAGCATGATAACAAATTCCATGTCCTCGAAGAGGTCTTCTTCTGTTTTGCCGATTCCGAACCAGAGCGTTCCGATATTTCGGGATACAAGATAAAGATCGAGTTGTTCACCGAGATAACCAATGTTTTGCAGATAGCCGTCTTTCTTTTCACTATAAAGCAGAATGCAGTATTCTCCTCCTCGTTTGCAGTTGGTATCCTTTTCGGAAACCATGCGAATGGCGGTTTTGATTTCTGGATACAGGGGAGTAAACTCTGAATATGCATTCTGAATATCGTTGAGTTCGCATTCACTGATTGATTCGTTTCCAACATTTCTAAAAATATGAAACGACTTTCTCTTAAATATCATTTCATAAAAGATGTTGTTCATTGAAATCACCTCCGCAAATCCCGATTTCGTACTATAGAAGCGTAGATAATAGATGATTATCTGCGCTTGTTTCATAATAAGGGAAACAGATGGCCTGACGTAATCCCGATAGGGATATCAGAAGATACTCCCGAAGACAAACAGTCAGCCATCCCCTTATTATTATATTCGATTAAGCAGGTTGATACTGCTATTATGGCAGCTGTCGTGTCACCAACGAAAATGAGTTTAATAAGTGCGGATGGTCGCTATCTGTTAGACACATTTAAGGAGGTGTTTTTTATTATGATCAGTGTTGGAATCGATGTGTCAAAAGGAAAGAGTACCGTATGTGCTATTAAGCCGTATGGCGAAGTCCTGATGACACCAAAAGACTTCAAGCACACCAAAGATGAATTGGAATCTCTCACTAAACAACTCAGCCGGTTCAAAGAAGAGATCCACATCATCATGGAAGCTACAGGCAATTACCATCTGTCTGTCTATCAGTATCTGAAATCAAAGGATTATCAGATCTCTATCATCAATCCGTTGGAGATGAAGCGATACCGCTGCCAGGGAATACGCAATCCCAAGACCGACAAGATCGACTCGATGATCATCGCGCAATACGGGATCGATTTCTGGTTCAGGTTCAAACTGAATGACGATATGGATGAGAAAAGACAGGAACTCAGGCTTTTGGGAATCCAATATACACAGTTTATGAAGACAAGGGTGATCCGCTGTCAGGCTCTGTGTGACATTCTGGATCGCACGATGCCAGGTGTTTACGGTTTACTGGACGACTTTAACCGTAATAACGGTCAGGATAAGCTCTGTGATTTCGCGGAGAAGTACTATCACAGTGACAATATCACGAAGTATTCAGAGAAAATCTTCATTGAAAGATACAATTCCTGGCTAAAGAAAAAGGGATACCGTCCAAACGAGAAAGAAGCCCGCCAGCTTTACTCCATCGCCAAGAACGCTATCCCGACACTTGATTCAAAGCTTCCGAGCACGAAGCTTTTGGTTCAGGAAGCCGTGAACGTCTTAAGAGAAGTGGATTCTTCTCTTTATGACATTTTAAACCAACTCAAGATCTTATCGAAAGATATGCCCGAATATAATACGGTTCTGTCCATGAAAGGAATCGGAGAGACCCTGGCTCCCAGACTCATTGCAGAGATCGGTGATCCCAGAAGATTTCACTCTGCTAAAGCTCTCATCGCCTATGCAGGCATTGATGCGCCACCCTATCAATCCGGACAGTTTACCGGGACAAAAAGGCACATTTCCAAAAGAGGATCTTCAAATCTCAGAAAGCTTGGCTATGAACTGATGGACTCTGTAAACAAGCACAAATCTTCATACACCGGAGATCCAGTATGCGAATACTTCATGAAGAAAAGAAATGAAGGCAAACCCTATCGTGTGGCTATGATCGCAGCCTTTAACAAGTTTCTAAGGATCTATCATTCAAGAGTATCCGAAGTCTTGAATGAATACGATAACAGTCATTAATCAGAGCAATTCAGGCTGAGAATCTCTGATTAAAAAATCAGATATTCAATCTGATTTTTTCGTCGTGGGTTAACTGTTTTATTAAAATATTCAAAATATGGCTTGACAGATATTAGCAGGTTTGTCTTTCTGACTTCATTGTAATAAAAAGGCTTCAGATTATAAATCAGAAACCTTTGTGTAACGAATTCCGTTCCCAAATCTACACGTATACAGGCATCAGGATTATCTTTTGTTTTGATTCACCAAGATCAATCGTGTATCCTGATCTCTGTCCCCAGATCAACAGCCTCATAGAGCTGCTTTACTTTATCTGTCGGCATGTTGATGCATTCAAGTGTCGGATTGTTTTTCCATTCATCACCGCCGAATACCGTTCTCCATGAAGCATCATGGAAGCCGACCATATGTCCGCCCGTTTCTTCATCAAAACCGATCCAGTAATCCACATGTTTCTCATAATCCTCACCGGTCAGTTTGGCATCCGTAGTCTTATACAGGACATGATAGGTCCCATAAGGAATGATGTCAGTGTTTTCGTTTCCTGTCACGATATCGGAAGTGAATAGCAGATTGTCACCTTCGTAATAATACAGCTTCTGTTCTTCATAAGAGACTTCGATCCATTCGCCGATTTTTGAGATCGGTGTTTCGACAGGTGCTTCGTCTTTTTGAACGCTCATATAATCTCTTCCGACTTTCTCGCTTTCCTTTTCTTCCGAACCGACTCTCATATTGGGATGCAGATTTATGACATGGCCTCTTTCAAGCACATAGAGCAATGACACCAGTCCAATAATTCCCAGCAGTAAGGCCAATATCTTTATACCGGAATTCAGAGTCCTCCGGATCCGTTCCTCTCTTTTTCCTTCCAGAAATCTGTATACTCTTTCCATATCTTCCTGAGCGAAATGGGCAGGCTTGCCAAGCCTTATCTCGTTCTCGGAAACACCGAGCGCATCAGCAACATATCGGACATACTTTTCATCGATCGATTTGGTTTTGCAGTTATACCATTTGTTGACGATGGAGGGATCAGGATAATCATAGTTTCCATCGTTTTCCATGGACTTCAGGATCAGTTGATGAAGCTGCTTGTAATCGATCCGGCGGTCAATGCAAAGTTCTCGGATATGTTTTGTGCTGTTTGCCATTTCGCCTCCTTTCATGTTTTGAATATACAGGTTTTGATGAAACATTTCATTGCACGGCGTGCAAAATCTGTTTTCTTCATTATAAAACAACTCCGATTTTCGAAGCTGTCATCTTTTTGATGAATTGTGTTTGGTAATCTACACCTTTATAAACATCTCGACAAACAAGAATTTGTTAAACATTCGAGATTGTTTGAGAAGGTTAGTTCAAGTAATATTGAATAATCGTCCTTAAGCTGTCGTCCGTAATATAGATTTGACCAATCCAACCCTTCAGACCGGTTTCTGCGAGCAATTCATTAACTTGATTCAGCGCTTCCTGTCTTCCGTCCCCATCTGTAATCAATCCACAGATTTGCTGCAGTAGTATGATCCGGCTGATTTCAGAATCTTCGGAAATGGAAGCAAAAGGCATAATGATATAACGATCGTATGATACAGGCATACGGTCGCCGCTGCTGTAAAAAACTCTTCCGCCTTCCGCAAAACCTATTACTTCAAAGGTGAAACGTTCAAAAATGTAATATCCTTCAAACGTATCACCAATTGAAAATGTTTCTTTGTATGTCGTTCCGAGAATTACAGGAATCCTCCCTTTACCCAGGTAGTCATAATCATCGTCGGTGAATCCACGACCTTCTGCAACCTGCAAAGGAAACAGATCAAAGAAGTTTTCTGTCACCTGTACAGCCTCTGCCGCTACCGCAGGTTCGCCCTCTATTTCATAAACAGACTCTCCGGCGAACTCTGTTCCGTAGTTTACCATGCATTGATCCGGAATCGTGAGATTGAGCAGCTCCACCAGATTGCTTGTATAAGGTGTAAATGTAAGTTCTTCCGAGGACCGCAACTTTTCAGAAAATGACATAAGACTATGAAACCGCTGACCGTCATCATGCATGTATTCATCATAAGATGAATCATCGAGGGCTTCTGCCATCCTCCAGGTGTAACTGTACACCGGGAGATCAGGCAGCGTCGCTTCATATGATTCCATCTTTGCAGCTTGACTCTCTTTGATCTTGTCGAACACTGATTCCTCTTTGCTTGCAGAACAAGCGGCCAGCGAAATAACTATTACACCAGCAAGAAATCCTGTGATTATGCGTATTCGTTTCTGCATTTTTTGCCACCACAAATCCCGGTTTGTCTTTCTATTTCCATTTTAATAAAAAAGACTTCGGATTATATAACAGAAGTCTTTGTTTGAATGAATTATGTTCGCTTATTTACGCATTCATGAACAAAGGACATTATCAGCACATTTCCAATGGGCAAGACAAGAAGGGTTTTCTCCAAAGAGTTCAGGATGGATGCGGTGCGGTAACGAAATGATCATCCTGAGCTCACTATCAGGCAGTGTGCAGCCAATCTCACTATGATCCAGAACGTCGGTCTTTTGTGATTCAGAATGGAATTCCGGATGTCAGGTTGCCCTGGTATCCGGAATCAATGTCTCCAAACAATTGGGTTCAGTTCATTTTAGAATGGTGTTTGCAAATCTAGACATTTATGAACGATAGATCCACTACATGCTTTGTTGATCTCTCAGAGCTTTTTCTTTCCTTTTGTTTGATATCCTTCTCCTTGAAAAGGATGCATGATCAAATATCATAAATCGATTATTTTTTATCGTAATACAATAAAAAAGTATTGATTTTCAAGAAAAACAGGGATATTCTAGGAATGAATACGGAGGAACTGTTATGGAACAGAAAAAACTGGCGGGATGGCTGAAGGCGATCGTGATAGGCATCGGCATCTGCGGCATCTATATCTACGCTTCTGTGATTCCGGGATACGGGGAAATGCTCGTACGTCACAATCCGGCGTTTGCTTACTGCTATATGCCTTGGCTGATATTTCTTTCCTGCACAGCAATTCCCGTTTATATCGCCCTGCACTTTGCCTGGAAGATCTTTGCCAATATCGGCAACGATCATTCCTTCTGTGAAGTAAATGCCAAATATCTGAAATGGATATCCTGGCTGGCCGGAGGTGATGCCGCTTACTTTTTCCTAGGGAATATCATCCTGACCTTCCTGAACATGAATCATCCGGGAGTCATACTCTATTCCCTGATCGTGGTCTTCGCTGGAGTGGCGGTCTCCGTGGCATCTGCTGCGTTATCCCATCTGGTGCTGAAAGCAGCCCTGCTGCAGGAAGAAAGCGACCTCACGGTCTAGGAGGCGGTATGGAAGGAAGCATCATCATCAATATCGACGTCATGCTGGCGAAGCGGAAGATGAGTGTCACGGAACTGGCGGAAAAGGTCGGTATCACTTTAGCCAACATGTCCATCCTGAAGACCGGAAAAGCCAAGGCGATCAAACTGTCGACCCTGGCCAAACTGTGTGAAGTACTGGATTGTCAGCCCGGGGATATCCTCGAGTATGCGACAAAGAAATAAGAAAAGAAGGAGCTGTTAATGGAAACTTTTCTGGAACGGATCAAAAAAGCAGGAGGAAGGATCGAAGAAAGCGTCCGACGCTTTCCCTTCAGTTTTGCCCTGCTGTGTCTCATCACAATAAACGGGGTCTACATGATCCTGGCTGAGAAGGAAGCATTTGAACTGACTTTCGCCCTGACTATCGGCACTCTGTTCTGCTTCCTTGCCGAACTGTCTTATGAATACGGCATTCACAGGATGCGTCTGCTGATCCCGGCTGCCGCCCTGCTGAGCGTATCGGCAAGCTATCTGCTGCTGAAACATTACGATAACACCTACATCTATACCGCACTGACAGGGCTGTGTATTGCCTCTGTAGCGCTCATCGCCTTTGTCCTATACCGGAACAGAGAGAACCGTTTTCTGTTCAGCCATCTGATCAAGTCGGCTTTCATCGTCGGTGTCTTCGCCGGTGTCATCCTTTCCGGTATCAGCGTCTGCATCGCTGCCTTCCACTTCCTGATCTTTCATTTCGAAGAAATCTGGAAGATCTACGGCATCCTCTTCCTTTTGGTCGCCGGAACCTTCAGTGTGACGCTTTTCCTTTCCTATGTTCCTGGACCTGACGAAGAGGTCAGCGTTCCCGCCACTTATCGCACCATCATCCACAAAGCGCTGTTCTATATCTACCTGTGCCTGATCGGGATCCTGTATCTCTACATCCTCAAGATCATCGTCACCTGGAAGATGCCGGTGGGAAAACTGAACTGGTTCGGCAGTTTCGCCTTGCTGTTCTATGTCGTCTTCTATCTGTCGATTGATGAAACGGATGGCCGGCCACAGGAACTGTTCAAAAAATACGGAGCTTACCTGCTGATCCCGGTACTGGCAATACAGATCTTTGCCATCGCGATCCGCCTCAACGCCTACGGTCTGACGACAGCACGGCTCATGTCGCTGATCCTCATCCTCATTGCCGTAGGATTCATGGCATCGCAGATTTTTGCCATCCATGTTTCCATACCTTTCCTGCTCATTCCGATCCTGACAGTCCTGTTCACCTGTACGCCGTTCAATATCTACGACATTCCCAACCGGTCTCAGGAGACCCGTTTGAAAAATGCGCTATCCAAAGGAGGAGCACTCGTTGACGGCGTGCTCAACGATGAGGTGAACATGGAAGTGGAATATCTGGAAGATGCCCGTTCGGCATATGAGTATCTGCGCTGGAGCAGCGGAAACAAATCATCTTTCTTTGAAGAATTCTCGAATTCTAAAATTGCAAAATCCTTTTACGACAGCAACGATTACAGCAACAGGATCCGCTCTTTCCATTACAGTATCGATCTGGAGGATCAGGCGATCGATATCAGCGGCTACAAACAGCTTCAGCTCATCTCGCAGCAGCAGAACAACAGTTATGACAAGGAACTGAAAACCTTCTTTGTCGCTCTGGATGAGACGAAAAGCAGTGAATATGAAGAGGATCATCTTGAATATGAAACGGCCGACGGGAACAAGATCATCTTCAAATACATCAGCTTCGATTTTGATGAAGATGAAAACGAGATCCTTTATCTGTATTGGGACGGAATCCTGCTGATACGATGATGTTTTCTGCCACATAAAATGGCATAAAAGATTGGATCATAAAAAAACACAGACTCAGCATTCAGCTGAGTCTTTTGATCGATCACGCTTCTTCAGTTCAAACATCTATATGATCTTTGCATAAGATCACGAATGTGATCCGATCTATGAAGACTTTCGGTCTATGCCGTGGAGCCTCTGTATAATAAGATCAGAATGAACGATCGTATTGCGAACGATCCGTTATCCATGAAAACATCATGATCAGGAATTTACCATATACCAGACAGATATATATTTAAACAGGGAGAAGGATGCGCCGATAATTCATCTTGCTGGAAGGTGTGTCTTGATGTGCAGGAAGGACGATATACAGCAGAAATACGTTATGGAGGTGGTGGTGGCGCATCATACAAGCTCTGTGAGATCGGCAAAGAGATCTTCGATCTGGCGGGAACTTTGAGGATGATGATCATAAAACGGAACAGCTGATCAGAGATGGCGGAAGGATGCTGTACATATCGGCATTAGACAGCAAGTACAGAGAACTCTGCCCCTGGGTGGAGATCATAAGTTTTGATGGAAAATAACCTTGGACCACGAATACTATGATAATGTTTCTAAACGCATCATCGATACTTCAAGCCAACTAGAAAAATGACCCCGTCCTTCTGAACAGCACTGATAAAAGTGTTTTCAGTTTCATCCCAATCCGAAAGCAGGATGTCTGTATTTCTCTTTCATCAATTGTTTTCCTCACGTTTGTTTCCACCTTCAGGATCAGATCTCTCTGCTTTTGAAAAAATAAAAAGGAGATATGGAGCGGATCTCCGCTATCTCCTTACAAGCTCTTTTACTGCTGCCGCTAAGCTTAATTCTGACCTCTGGTGAACACCAGCATGCAGTAGTCTTCTTCTGACATGTACATCGTCGAATAGATGTATTCCCTTCCTTCATAAGCGAAGTAGGAATAGACATAGATGATCAGTTCGCCCTCTTCATCGACGAGCTTTATGCCATCGCCTTCGAAACCGCCGGCGAAAGTCGAATAGCCGACATCCTCATCGCTCTCTTCAAAAACATCGTCGTTGAAAGAACCGAGACGCGGATGCAGATCGATATAGAATATCGCATTGTCATAATCGATATCGATATCAGCCAAGCCGATCTCATTGAAGACAAAACCATCGTTAGGATCATCATTCAGATAGTAGATCCTGAATTTCCATTCACCAGGCATGTAGCTGGCATAAGGATAATAGGCATCCTCAGGAAAACCGGTATACATCCATTCTTCAAGGAAATCAAAATCAGACCAGTTCACTTCGTTCCCGGAAAGCA